>JBBTQE010000025.1:0-17000 GCA_038065775.1 Patescibacteria group bacterium | reverse complement strand
ACTTCTTCCCCGCCCCATTTTTTATAAAGTATCCTGTCGCCCGCCTTTAAACCCAATTTGGCGACAAAATCGCCATTGCCCAAAGCGATAATTTCGCCTTCGGCTTTCTTTTCTTTTTCAACTGTTTCCGGCAACACAATGCCGGAAGCGGTTACCTCTTCCTCCTTAATTGGCTTGACCAAAATACGGTCGCCGAGCGGTCTGATTTGCATATGACTAATGCTTAATTATTAAATTTGCCGTTAGCACTCTAAATTGACGAGTGATAACAGCAGAGTCATTTTACTACTTTTTCAGAAGATGTCAAGACCCTGGGCTCTGCCGATTATCCACAAACAAAAATAGCCCGGATTAGGGCTATTTTCTCGCAGTTATTAACTGTGTTACTTTGACATTTCAACTTTAAAATACGAAAAGCATTCAGTGGCTTCTGAATCCGGAACAAGAAATGCGGTTAGCGTAAGATCAACCGGATTACTTTTCGTCGCCGACAAAATATAATCGCTACTAATAATGCTTTCGATCCGTTTGCCACTACCCACAATTACTCGGTCATCAACCACCTCACCTTTAGCTGTATAGGAATAAATCCTATTCTTTTCTTTTTCATAACAGCCGATACCAACACCATTTTCAGTTATGAATGTATTGCCCTTTGTTGCATTAATGAATTTAAAAATATCTTGATTCGCAGAGTCGGTTATTTTGAAATAAACGTAATCAACTGTTTTAGAACAGAACGGCTCCCCTTCCTCGCAAACCATTCTTTTAATTTCGGGATAACCTTTAACTGTCAGAGTTCCTACGTATCCAAATTTTCCATCATAATGGTACGCTGTCACATTACCAATAACATCATCCTTGGTAGTTTCTGATTTCTTCTGTTCAGACAAATTTTTTATTTGCCCCGAAAGATCGCTGATTTTTTTATCCAAAGAAACCAAACCGGTCTGCATGTCCAACCTCGTCTGAGCAAAAAATAATCCCAAAACGAAGACTAGCACGATGCCGATGATCGTAAGCGCCAAAAAATTTTTGTGCATAAAAAATAATTAAATAATATTATTGTTCAGTTTACCACTTTCCCCTGTTTCCCGCAAATCAACCATTGCCAAGGAGAGTCCACAAGTAATCCACCAAATCATTATTCCCGTATACAAACTCCAGAGCGGATGGTCAAAGAGGCCAGCAACGAGAACAACGATTATGAGAGAAAAAAAGGCGCGATTATGGATGTAAATCAGCTTTGCCAATTTATAAACAATCAATGCCAAAAATATAAAAGCGAAAATTCCGATTTCAACGGCAGCCAACATATATATATTATGCATGGGCTGATAACGCCAGGCCGGAATATTCGGATAGTGTTCGCTCAATTCAAGCGTATATGTTCCAGGCCCCAAACCAAAAATAAAATTCTTTTCAAAAACGTCCATCCAAACCTGCGTCTGCGCGACTCGCTCCATAACGGAAATTTTTTCTAAACGATTTTGTGTGTTGAAACGGGCCGTAAAAAGTGGGAATAAAATTATTACAAGTGCCAGCCCCACAAACGCGTAATAAACAGACTGCTTTAAAACTTTTCGCAAAACTTCTTTTTCGCGCGCGTGAATAATTATTAATGAAATCATTCCGATTGATGCCGCCAGCCAAGCTCCTCGTGAAAAAGAAAGGATCAAACCGATCACAACAAAAATATTTCCGGCGAGAAGCGCAATTTTATACTTCTTGTTTTCAATTTTCAAGTATAAAATTGTTCCCAACACAAAAATTACTGCTAAAAATATACCGAGCGTGTTCGGTGAGCCAAAAGCTCCATACGCTCGAAGCCAGCGTTCATCGCCAAACTCCACCACGCTCGCGCCAAGCTGTTCACCTTTATGCTCCGCAAGTCCCAACCATTTAAACGCGACAACTTTTTGTGAAAAAAATTGCCAAATCGCCAGTCCGCCTTGAATCACGCCTCCCGCCCACAAAGCAAACTGAAATTTTAATTTCTCATTCTGCCAAGCAAGCACGACCATCAAGGCCATTGCTTCCAACAACTTAAAAACAAAATTATATGAAATCCAAAAATCTTTGCTGAATGCGGTGGAAATTCCAAAAAAAATTATGAACAAAATAAAAAGCCCCGCTGAAATACTTTTTTTGCTTCGTATGCCCGTCCAAAATTCTTTTTTTAAAAAATTCTGGATAAAAAACAAAACTAAAATCAGCCAAAGCAAAATTTCCGTGGCAAAAATACTATAACTTCCATATTCCCAAAATCCCCCGCTCAACTGGCCATAATGCCAAATCAGCCTCGTCTGCCATGGCAGAAAGAATAACAAAGCAACCAACAGAATTTTAATTAATCTTTGCATACATTAATTCATCGCATCTTTTTTCCCATTTATCGCGATAATTTAGTCGAGTGTCATTCTCGTGTAATTTAATGACTCCGTCCGCAAAAACAACACCGTTATCCTTCATCTCCGCTTTTTCTTTCATTGCTAATTTTATTTTCATCCATTGTGTTTGCTTGGCCTGGTTCTCAATCAAGTCACCATACGCTCCTCGCCACATTGTTTCCCATATTTTTTTCCAAATCGCGCCAAGTTTTGAATTTTCAACTTGACGCTCGCCCGCGCCGATTACATTGGTTCGCATATTCGGCGTGAATTTCTTCGCCCAATCATTCTCCGACAAAAATTTTGAATACAAATTTTCCGGATCGTAAATCGGTAACATCCGCTGAAACCAATAAACAAAATGGACGTCGTCTTCCGCGGCTTTCAAAGAGCAGAGATTCAAATGGTCGGAGTCAACAAAAAAAGAAAGACAAATTTTATTCTTTATTTTTTTTCCATAAGTACGCAAACCAAAGAGGCGCAAAATAATATTGGCAAACCCGCGCGCGATCCAAATCCGCCTTGGTGAAGTTATTATTAAAAAATCTATGTCACTTTCTTCTGTCGCCTGCTCTGAACCGACCGAATTGCAGACAAAAATTGCTTTTAAAAAAGGAACGGATCTGATTTTTTTTGCGGCTTTTTTCGCGATATTTAATTTTAAATCAGAGACGACAAATTTCCTCCGCCTATTTTCAACCGTTTCGCTTCTGCCCGGCAAAAAATAATGGCTCATTTTTGATTCAACCGGAGCCTGCGCAATTTTTTCTAAAAATTCGCCATACCCGATAGCCGGCGGTTGCCACAAAAAAGCATAAAGCTCCTCTTTCGTAAGAGGATAATCGGCAATATCAAAATAACAGAGAGTTTTGTAAATTGATTGACCGAGGACGGAGTAACTCATAAGGCCTCAAGTAAATGTTTACGGCACACGCGTAAGCCCGCTCCGGCGGCGGGCTTCGCTCTCTCTCGCCTCGCCGTTCCGACTTCGTCGGAATCCAATCCGGCTCGGCTCCGAGGCGGTGCCTCAAAACATTTACTTGAGGCTTTCTACTCTTCCGGAGCTATATCCGCTTTAGCTAAATTTAATAACGCCGCATCGTAAACAACAATTTTTTCATCAGAGATGGATTTTATCTGCGAATTTTGAATCAAAAAAAATTTCGCGCTCAAAATATTATTGCGAACAAGATAGCGCTGAACATTATGGGTATCAATGTCAATCTCCAAATCATAAACCTTTCCGAGTTTTTGGCCTGATTCGGTATGCACCGGAAGGTTTGTTAATTTGTGAAGATTGATATTCATATTTAGCTGACAATTTTTCCTTCAATCACGCCATCCTGCGGCACGGCGGTATTTTTTCTATTTAGATACATCTGTTGAAGAAACATAAGCACTGTGCCAAAAAACCAATACAGCGTTAATCCGGCCGGCAAACTGAAACCGATTACCACGGTCATTACAGGCATAAAATAAAGCATCTGCTTATTCATCATTGACATCATCGCTTCATCCTTTGCGCCACCGCCGGCTTCCTTCGGAGGCGTTTTTCTAGACATTGTTTTTGCCTGCCAATATTGAGCCATGCCGGCAAGCACCGCCAAAAATGTGTTTGGCTTTCCCATGTTGAGAAAACCAAAAGACATATCATTTATTTTTCCGGGATTACTTATAAACGGATACAGAGCATTGGCTAGATTATTTGAGGCCAGACCGTCGCGCAATACCATATACAAAGCGATCAAAATGGGAAGCTGAATAAGCATCGGCAAACAAGAAGCGAGCGGATTTACCTTACTCGTTTTATAAAGCTCCATGATCGCCTGCGTCTGTTTTTGCTTATCATCCGCGTATTGCTGTTTTATCGCGTTCATTTTTGGCTGTAGCTCTTGCAACGATCTTTGCGCTTTTATAGAAGAACTCGTCAGCGGATAAAGCGCGAGCCGAATTAATATTGTAACCACCAGAATTACAACGCCGACATCGTGGCCGGGAATTGTGTTATACAAAAAAACAAAAATATTAAATATCGGTTGATACAACAACGTGTTAAATATGGAAAGCATAATTTCTAATTTATTTATTCACTTTTTTCACTTGCCGCGGCGTCCTCTGTCGGCTTTTCTTCGGCCGCTTTTTCCTCGGCGTTGTCGCTTGAAACAACATTATTTGTTCCCGCCTCAACCACATTTATTTTCCACCCGGTCAATTCGGCAGCCAAACGAACATTCTGTCCGCTTCTGCCGATCGCAAGCGAAAACTGATCCGGGACAACACTCACTTCCGCGGTCTTAACCGACTCATCAAGTTTAACCTCCATAATTTTTGCCGGAGATAAAGCATGCGAAATATATTCTCGCGCGTCTTCGCTGTATTGAATAATATCAATTTTTTCACCACCCAGCTCTTCAATAATTGTATTAATTCTGGCTCCTCTTTGCCCAATGCAAGATCCAATCGGATCTATCGCTTCGTCGCTTGTGAACACGGCCACCTTTGATCTGTAACCCGCGTCGCGAGCAATCCCCTTGACTTCTATCAAACCATCGCCAATTTCAGGAATTTCTTGTTTAAAAATCTCTTTTACCATGCCCGGATGATTTCTTGATAAAATTATTTCAGGCCCGCGAGGAGACATTTGCACCGAAGCCAAATAAAATTTCATGCGAGCGCCCGGACGATAATGATCGCGTCCGGTTTGTTGGTCGCTCGGCAAAATGCCCGTAACTTTTCCAAAATCAACCAAAATTTTTCTGGACTCAACGCGTTGAATCGTGCCCATAACCAGCTGGCCCTCTTGGACCTTAAAATCATTAAACACCAAATTGCGTTCAGCTTCGCGGACTTTTTGAATAATAACCTGCTTGGCGGTTTGCGCGGCCATTCTTCCAAATTCGCTTGGAATTTCTAATGCGATTTCCAAAACATCTCCAACCTTCGCTTTTTTCTGAATTTCTTTCGCGACTGTTTTCATCAACTCTATTTTTGGATTAAAACGAGGCAGGTCTGCGGTTTCTTCCTCGGTCAATTCCCTGTTCTCGTCTTTCGCCTTTTCCCTTCTCTTTGCCAGTTCTTCTTGAGCCGCCTCAAGCACGCTTTCCTCAATATTTTCAACAACAGTCTTGACATCCCAAGCTTTCATACCGCCAGTTTCAGGATCAAATTTAACCTTAATATTTTGCTGTTTGTTGCCAAAATCTTTGCGATAGGCCGCGGCCAACGCGAGCTCAATAGCTTCCATTACGGACTCGTAAGGAAGATTTTTCTCATCGCAGAGAAACTGAATCGCCTTTGTGATTTCTGACATATTTTTAATATTTGCGGTCATTATGTTTGAGCGGGTTATGTCCGCCACAGCGGACATCCCCGAATCCTCGCGGACGAGGAGAGCGAAAACATTATGAACGCAAAAATGAATAAAATGAATTAGAAATATGATAGCACAAATTTTGCTAACAAAAAAGAGCATTTCAGTATGAAAGCTCTTTAATGGTTATATTATAACAAAGCAACCGGCTGATGTCAAGAGGAAATTAATTTTTCACGATCTGCACCCGCCCGGCCGGCGTCTTTCCATAAACCCAAACCTTGTCGCTCACATCCATATATTTATACAAAAACTCCGCGTTGTTATACGCGATATTTACACAACCGTGACTCATGGGCATCAATCCAAAATGATCGTGCCAATACGCGCCGTGAAGATAAAAACTTTTCTTAAACTCCAGATTCCACTTTGTGTTCGGGAAATTGTATCCCGGGCCTATATAGTTCACAACCAGTTTTTTTGCAAAAACTTTAAATGTGCCTTTCGGGGTCGGCGTCTTAATCATCCCGGTTGAAACAGGAATTGACCCGATTTTGATATTATTAAAATACACATGCATTTGTTGTTTGGCCAAATCCACTTCAACATGCCGGCGCGCGTTTCTATCTTTGTTGCCGGCGAGAGGATTGTAGCCGCTGTAAACTTCTTCTCCATCTTTGTAACCATCGCCATCCGTGTCCGGATTATTTAAGTCGGTTCCCAGCGCGACTTCCAAATAGTTTTTTAAACCATCCAAATCGGAATCATTGGTTTGGTCTGTAACCGGTTGAACACTATTTTTATTCACAGTTGTTGTCGCGACCGCAATGGCATCGTCTGCGATAAAAAATAAAGCTAACACCGCCAAAATTCCCGCCGCTCTAAACATACAATTCGGATTAATAATTGATATATAATATACCCGATAGACTTGAAAATAGTTACTGATTTTCAACTATATCCCCTAACTCATCAGTACGCAAGCTATCCACTCCAGCCCGCTCAAAACGTCTTAACACTCTTAAAGATGGATGGCCAAACTTATTTTTACCAACAGACAGAATCGCTTTGGACGGAGAAACCGCGTTTATAAATTCTTCGCTTGAAGAACTGTCGCTACCGTGATGCCCTACCTTAAGAATATCGGATTTCAATTTTGGGCAATCTGACGCTGAAAGGCAGTATTTTAGGATCAAAGCTTTTTCAAGCGGCTCCTCAATGTCACCGGTGAATAAATATTTTTTGTGCTCATTTATCAGGCGAAAAACAATGGAAGCATTATTTCCCTCCGCATTTTCCGCGTCAGCCTCCAACGAACTATCAGGCACCATAAATTCCAATGTCGCGCTGGCGACCAGCCACTCTTCCGCGGTTTTTATTATTTTAATTTCCGCCCCCTCATTTCTCATCGCTCTATCCCAAATTTTAAAATATGAATCAAATTTTTCTTTGCCATTTATTATGATTGTGTTAATTTTATACCTGCGCAAAATATCCGCGCAACCTCCATAGTGATCCAGATCGGGATGAGTAACAAGTAAAAAATCAATCGTTCTGTCATAAAAAGGCAGAGTCCGCCCGAGCTTTGATAAAATTTTTCTATCCGGCCCGCAATCCACCAGCATCTTTTGGCCGTTGTTGAACTGAATCAGCGCCGCGTCCCCCTGGCCAATATCAAAAAAGATAATCTTAAATTCGCGCTGATGTTTTCCAAAATAACGATAATAAAAAACAATACCAATAAATAAAATGAGTATCATTGCCACAACGGCAATTATTGCTTTCTTTTTAAATACCATACTTGACTGGCAAGATAAAACACTACTATACTTCTAAATAAAGGAGTATCTAATCATGTGGCGTCCTCGAGATGCAAAAGCAGGGAAGGGAGTCATGAGACGCATGTACCCGTCAAGGGTCGCGGGCTCAATCTTCGCCCCGAAGAAGCCAACCAGCAAAGAGCTGATGCAGACCGTCATCAATCGCGCTGCTGAGTTGGGCTTGGCGAAGAGGGCTGTGCGCGAACGACTCGGCGTGACAAGCGACGAGGATCTCGATTACCTGGTTGTGTTCCAGGTGGCGGAAAGCGCCGCCATGACCGCGCCGCTCGTGCGTAGCGCCAGGGCCGAAGAGCGCATGACCGCGGCAAGGGACAGACTTCTCAAGAAGCTGCTCCATCCGGCCAGAAGGAGGGGATAGGACGACGCCACATCCACCCGCGATGCGAGAGATGGCAAACCATATCTCTCCATCGCGGGGTCCATCACTTTATCGTCATGACAATCTGATTAACCCAAGCTTCTTTCTCTTTCACAAAAATTTCTCTCTCAATTTTAAACGCCAGCGACTCCAAAATATCTTTAATTTTTTCCGGCCGATGATAAAACGACTCTATTTTTATTTCGCCTTCATCAGTTTTAACGAGCGGCGCCTCTTTCTGGTTTATGTTTGTCACAACAAATATTCCCCCATCTTTCAAAACCCTATACACATCGTCAAAAAACTTGGCTGGGTCTTTCAGATGCACAATTAAAAACGCGGCGATTGCAATATCAAACGAGCTGTCTTCAAACGGCAGATTTTCCGCGTCGCCGACAATTGTCTGAATCTTCGGATTTTTCTTTCTGACAAGCTCCAGCATTTTCGGCGATAAATCAAACGCCGTGACTTTAGCTCCACGATTTGCCAGATAAACGGAAATACGGCCTGTGCCGGCGCCAATATCCAAAACCTTTTTTTCTTCAACATCACCAAGCAGAGGGATTAACTTCCCCTGCTCAAAACTATTCAAATACTTTTCTTTTTCATCGTAATATTTTGCCGCCAAATTATACCCCTCCTCCGAATGAAGAACCTTTGCTTTTAGCCGCATAATTTTTCGCATACAAAAAGATTGCTAAATACATTATCGCCATCAGCCAAAACGGAACGCTAAATTCAACGGCTGACCAACTTTTTCCACCAAACCAATCTACTGTTATTATAACATAATTAAGACCAAGACCGGTGAGCCATGCCAGCGCCTGACCAAGCGGAAAAATTATAAAACTTAAAACCAACGCGGCAAAACCGAACAACATTAAAAACGGAATGAGCCAGAGAATTAAAATATTTACAAACGGCGCGACAATTGAAAGTCTGCCGAACTGAAATAAAATTAATGGGAGCGTTGCGATGATAGCCGACATTGTCGCGACAAAAGTTTCTTTTAAAAATTTAAGATATTTATGATCCAAAAATTTCCACTTCCGTTCAAATTGCGGCGATAAATAAATCAAACCCATTGTTGCCAAAAATGAAAGTTGAAAACCGACATCCCAAATTAAAACATAAGGATTTATCAACGCCATCGCCGCCGCTGTAAAAATTAAAATATTCCCGGCGTGAGATGCGCGTCCAATATGACGAGCAAGCAAAACAACAACCCCCATTACTCCGGCGCGAACAACCGAAGCTGACGCGCCGGTGAAAATCACGAAAAAAATTATTCCGGCTACAGCGACCCAAAACGCGCGCTGGCGAAAAAAACCGATGTAAATTAAAAAAAACATCAGATAAGTCGCGATGATGCTGATATTAAATCCAGAAACCGCGATGATATGCGTGATGCCGGTTCTGTTAAAATTGTCCAATAAATCCGGCGGCATCCCCCGTTTACTTCCATATAACAATCCGGCCACAAAACTGCTTTGCGGCTCCGGCCAAAGACGATCGATTTGATTTTGAAAAAATAATTTTAAATCATAAATCAATTTCACGATTTTAACCGAAAATTTTGTTGGCGCGAAAACGGACAGAACCTTTGGATTAGAACAAATTGACCATATCCTGTCTTTGGCCAAATATTTTTCATAATCGAAATGAGCGAGCGAAGCGGCGGGCTTGCCTGACGACTTCCGAGCGAATGAGATTATATGTGAAACTATATAATTAAAATTACCTTCCTGATAATTTTTGGGCGATTGCAAACTGCAACTTACCTCCAACGTATCGCCAAAATTATATTGCGGATGCAGAGGCAATTTAAGCATAACTTTTCCGGATATATTTTTTGGGCATTCCAATGAACGAGTCTTGCAACTCTTCACATTTAAAACATACCTCGCCTCGCTGATTCTTAAATCCGGCTCACTGCTGATTTGACCGATCAAAAATATTCTTGAACCATTGAAATGGTTTATCTCGTTTGATCCGCCGGTTGGAATTGTTGACGCGAATCGCCATCCGCCGATGATGAAAAACAAGACGGATAAAAAAATAAACCGGGCGATTCTTTTGTCCCAAAAAATTATCGCGGAAAATAAAAAGACAAAAATAGAAATGTAAAGATAAAAAACCCAGCGCGCTTCTTCAATAAACGAAAACGCGCCTACTCCGAGAATAAAACAAAAACAAAACGCGTAAAACATTTTGCTTTTTGAAAAAATAATTTTTTCCAAACCAGTCATCATAGTTACACGACTATGCTGACAAGTTTTCCTTTTATATAAATCACTTTTTTCGGTTCTTTGCCTTCCAGCCATTTTTGAACTTTTTCACCGGCCAACACAAGTTTTTTCGCTTCGTCTTCGGAAATATCAGCAGACACTGTTAAAGTATCGCGTAATTTTCCATTAACTTGCACAGCCAAAGTTATTTCGGATTCCTTTGCCAGTTTCGGATTATATTCCGGCCATGATTCAAAAGCCAACGATTTTTTGTTGCCAAGCAAGCCCCACAACTCTTCGCACATGTGCGGGACGAATGGAAACAATAATTTTATAAACATTGAATATTGGATATTGGATATTGATTCCGCCTTACTCATTTCATTGACCAACTCCATCATTTTAGCAATCGCAGTGTTGAGTCGCATGTTGTCTATGTCATCGCCAACTTTTTTGATTGTTTGATGGAGCATTGTTTCAATCTTCTTGTTGTCATCCCGAGCGAGGCTCGCGCCGACGAGGGAACTCTGTCCATTTGTTGGTTGAGACAGAGATTCCTCACCCCGGAGTTTACACTGAGCGGGGCGAATGTGACGGGGATTCGGAATGACAGTTACTTTCTCCTGCAACCCCCAAACCTTATCCAAAAATCTTCTCACCCCCACTAACCCATTCGTATCCCAAGCGACCGCTTGATCAAACGGACCCATGAACATTATATACGCGCGAAGCGCGTCGGCGCCGAATTTTTCCACCATCTCATCCGGATTTACGACATTGCCCCGACTCTTGCTCATCTTTTCGCCATCCGGAGCCAAAATCATGCCGTGGCTTGTGCGTTTTTTATACGGCTCGCTGGTCGGAACCAAACCAATGTCGTGTAAAAATATATTCCAAAATCTTGAATATAATAAATGTAGAACCGTATGCTCCATTCCACCGTTGTACCAGTCCACACCGCCACCATTTTTGTCATCCCGAGTGGGGTTAACACCCCCGAGGGATCTCTGTCTGTCCATTGGTTGTGACAGAGATTCCTCCTTCGTTGTCGGAATGACAGTTGGGTGTCCCATCCAATACTCAAGCTTTTCCATTGAAGCGAACTCTTTATCATTACACGGATCGCAGTAGCGCAAAAAGTACCAGCTTGACCCGGCCCAATTCGGCATGGTGTCTGTTTCTCGGCGCGCCGGCCCGCCGCATTTCGGACATTTTGTTTTCACCCATTTTTCAATCGCGGCCAGCGGGGATTCTCCGCTGTCGGTCGGCTGATATTTTTTTACTTTTGGCAATTCCAAAGGCAATTCTTTTTCCGGGAGAGGAATCCAACCGGTCTCCACACAAGCGTCAAGCACTGCCGGTTCTACTGTAACCGAACCATCTTGTTTATCGCTACTGCTAAAATGCGGCACGCTCGGATTCACCATCCAAAGACCGCAACTTAAATTTAAACTTAATTCCCGAAGATGCTCCTCTTTTATAATTGGAAAATTTTTGTCGCCCACGACAACAAATTCATTCGCGTGATTTTTTATTTTTTGCCAATCAAACTTCCAATCTGTGCTTTTGAGAACCGCCGGACGCGGTTTGTCATTATATTCGGGTTTATAAACCGGATCAACCAGTATAGCCTTGGCGATTTGACTTTTTACTCTTTCCAATAATTTATATACAACCGCGCCTCCCAAACTATGCCCCACTACGATCGTATCTTTATCAATAGAAAAAGGCGCATTATCCAAAATAAATTGTACTTGTTCGGCGACTTGCGGCTCGCTAGCGTTGGGCAGATCCGGATTCCAAACACGATATCCGCGTTTTTCCAATTCATCCTTTAGCCACGGCTTAAAACCGCGCTTTGACGACGAATTAAACCCATGAATGATAATATAGTTATATTTTTTTTCCGCGCAGGTCTCACAATGTACTAACGGAATCGGCTCTCCCCAATAGCGCTGGCGGGAAAATACCCAATCGCGAAGTTTATATTGGACTTGTTTTTTCCCAACGCCTTTTTCTTCCAGCCACCGAATTATTTTTTCTTTGGCTTCGGGAGTTGTTAGCTCATTTAAAAATTCCGAATTTATCGCTACTCCTTCCTCTGCGAAACAAATCAAACTTTTATTTAATGCTCGACCGATGAATTCTTCTTCACCTTTTAATTTTGTTTTTGTAATTTCATTTTTTGCAGTTTCGGTATCCAACCAATGAATTTCGCACTCGCCTTTTTTTATTAATTTTTCATCTTTTTTTTCATTGATCAGCTCAACTACAAAACCATGAGTTTTCCTATGAACATTTTGATTATATAATCGCTCTGAATAATAAGAGTTGTTTATTTGCCCAAGATAATCCTTAATTGTAAAATTAATATACCCTGTTTCCTCTTTTATCTCTCTCCCAAGAGACGCGCGCAAATCCGTTTCTCCGTCGTCCATTCTGCCGCCTAACAAAACATACGCGCCAACACGATCTACATCTTTGGTTATTAAAATTTTTCCGTTTTTGATAATAATACCTCTGGTGGCGACCACCTCTTTGGAACCGGGCAGTACTTCGGTTACCTGCTTCGCAACAACAAACTTCGCCGGCAACCCAAACTTTTTCGCAAACTCCCAATCCCGTTCATCATGCGCGGGCACGGCCATAATGGCGCCGGTTCCATAACTTGCCAAAACATAATCCGCGACCCAAACCGGAATTTCCTCGTTTGTCGCCGGATTAATCGCCTTGATTCCTTTTAATTCCACGCCTGTCTTTTCTTTCTGCAATTCCGTACGTTCTAAATCAGTTTTTTTTCTGGCCTGATCAATATATTTTTTCACTTCATCCCAATTTTTAATTTTTGGCTTTAATTTTTCTATCAAAAAATGTTCCGGCGCCACCACCATATACGTCGCGCCAAAAAGCGTGTCGGGACGAGTCGTAAAAACTTCAATCGTCGTTTTGTCATCCTGAACTTGAATGAAGGTTCTCTGTCCTTTCGTTGTTTGAGACAGAGATTCCTCGTCGGCGCGAGCCTCGCTCGGAATGACAATAAATTTTATGCTCGCCCCCTCCGAACGTCCAATCCAATTCTCCTGCTGAACTTTGGCGCGTTCAATGTAGTCAACATTTTTCAACCCATCCAAAAGTTTATCCGCGTATTTTGTAATGGCCAGCATCCATTGCTCTTTGTCGCGCTTCTCCACCGGCCCGCCGCAGCGCTCACATTTCCCATCAACAACTTCCTCGTTGGCCAAACCTATTTTGCATTTCAAACACCAATTGATCGGCATTTTCTTTTTGTACGCCAATCCGTGTTTAAAAAATTGTAAAAACAGCCACTGCGTCCATTTGTAATATTTTGGATCAGAAGTATCCACTTGCCGCGACCAATCAAAACTATAACCAAGCATTTTTAACTGGCGCGTAAAATTGGCGATGTTTTTTTTCGTAACCTCGGCCGGCGGCTTGCCGGTTTTAATCGCGTAATTTTCCGTAGGCAAACCAAAAGAATCAAAACCAATGGGAAACAAAACATTTTTGCCTTCCATTCTTTTTTTGCGGGAAATCACATCCATGGCCGTAAAAGGACGCGGATGGCCCACATGCAACCCCTCTCCGCTCGGGTAAGGGAATTCAGTCAAGGAATAAAACTTTTCTTTCTTCGCGTCTTCTTTAACTTCAAAAGCCTCATTCTCTTCCCAGAATTTCTGCCATTTTTTCTCAATTAATTTAGGATTGTATTTTTTCATACACAAACTTATCCGCGTAATATATTCTATCCAATCCTGAACGAATAATCAAGCGTCGGACTATTTTTATGAACTAAAAAAGACGGCGCGAATGCCGTCTTTTCAAATTTCTTAAATATGCTGTTCTATCATTGATTTTAATTTTTCTTTCTGGACTCCTCCAACCACCTGATCAACAACTTCTCCATTCTTAAATATAATAAATGAAGGGATGCTTAAAATATTATATTGAGCCGCGATATCGCCATTCTCATCCACATTGCACTTGCCGATCTTCACTCCCTTGCCCTCAAACTCTTTTGCCAATTCATCCACCATCGGCCCCATCATCTGGCATGGCCCGCACCAAGAAGCCCAAAAATCCACAAACACCGGAACTTCTGATTTTAAAACCTCTTCGTTAAAATTGGCTTGGGTGAATACGTTCTCCATACATTTGTTTTATTGTTCTAAAATTAATTTTTTTATTTTTTCCTCTTCTCTATACGCTTCCAAAACATCGCCAACATCCAATTTTGTCTTCCCCTCATACTGCACACCGCATTCGCTTCCTCCCGGAATTTCATTCATTGTCTGTTTCGCGATTTGCATCTGGGTTAATTTTCCTTGTCCAATTATTTCGCCCGCTCTTTTAACTCTGACTCGGCAATCTTTTACCAATTTTCCGGTTTCCACTCTTCCACCGACGATCATGACGTTCTTTTCGGTTCTGAAAATCGCCAATACTTTTAAATTACCCAGCTCAATAACAGTCTTTTCTTTTACTAGCAATTTACCCAATTCCTCCTTAACAAAATTCAATAAATCGTATATTACACTAAATTGCAAAAATTTTAAAGACTTTTCCTGTATTGTGTTCTGGACGTTCGGAAGAGCGCTGACATTAAAACCACAGAGTGTCGCTCCGGCTGTTTCAGCTTTCGCTGTGTCATCGGCTGAAATATTTCCCAAACCCTTGCCAACGACTCTAACACTGACTTCTTCATATTTTATTTTCTCCAAAGAACCGATGATGGCTTCCAGCGAGCCAAGCGTATCCGCCTTAACAACCAAATTCAAAACTTTCTTTTTCTGGTCCTCTTCTTTTTCCAGTTCTTTAACGGAAATTCTCTCCGCGCCTGATTGTTTTACTCTTTTTTCTTTGAGATTAATTTCCTTAGCGTTTGCCGCGCCGGCGACATCAAGGACATCTCCAACTTGCGGCGCCACTTTGAAGCCTAATATTCTGACCGGACAGCTTGGCGGAGCTTGAACCAAATTTTCTCCGCGATAATTTTTCATTGCCCGAACTTTGCCGTAAATTTCGCCATTTACAACCAACGGATCATTCAGTTTCAAAGTGCCGGCCTGAACTAAAATCGTCGCGACAGGACCTTCACCTTTGTCCACATGCGCCTCAATCACGGTTCCGGCGGCCGGACGATCCGGATTCGCTTTTATTTCCTCGGCGTGAATATCTGAAACCAAAAGCAAAACATCCAAAAGTTTATCTATATTCAAATTTTGCTTGGCGGAAATTTCAACCATCGGCGTATCTCCGCTCCACTCTTCCGGAACAATATTGTATTTGGACAAATCAACGCGAACTTTTTGCGGGTCAGCTCCTTCTTTATCTATCTTATTTATCGCGACCACAACCGGAAGTTTCGCCGCTTTAATAATGTTGATGGCCTCAATCGTTTGAGGCTTCACGCTATCATCGGCCGCCACAACCAAAATGGCGATATCCGCCACCTTCGCTCCCCTGCCACGCATCACACTGAAGGCCTCGTGACCCGGCGTGTCAATAAAAGTGAGTGGGGATTTTTCTTTAGTTTTTGGATTTGTCCAAATAACCTGATAAGCGCCGATGTGCTGGGTGATTCCTCCGGCCTCCTGCGCGACAACATCCGTACTTCTGATCGCGTCCAACAATTTTGTTTTGCCATGATCAACATGACCCATGACAACAATTACCGGCGGACGCCGCGTCGTGGCTCCGGAAGCCAAAATATTTTCAAGATTTTTTACATGCTCGGTTTCTTCAGCGACAGCTTCGGTTTCCGCGCTTTCCTCAACCGTGAAACCAAGATCCTGCGCGACCAACACGGCTGTATCGTGATCAATGTTTTCGTTTTGAGTTGCCAAAATTCCATTCTTCATCAACTCCATTATTAATTTCGTGACAGGCATTTGCAGAACATCCGCGAATTCACGAACCGTTAATTTTTGCGGAATTATAATAGTGGCGCCTTGGCTCTTGCGCTCCTCTTTTTCAAGCTCCATCTGTTTTACCTTTTCTTTTCTCTCCCGCTCATCCAAAACCGATTTCATGCGCCTCCAGTCACGACTGATTTGCTGGGCTACTCTGTCATCTATCTTAACCGCGCGCGCGCCAATATCAAAACCAAACTCGGGCAAAATTTGCAAGAGTTTTTGCGGGTGGACTCTTAATTGTCTGGCTAATTCCGATACGTTCACAAACGAATTTTTACTTTTAGATTACAGATAATTATATAACATTTCATTAGATAAGTCAATTTTTAGGCTTAATTTTGAGAAAATGATTGACAAAAAATAAGTTTTGGTCTATAATCTTGGCTATGTAGAGGGGGAACAAAGCCCTCTATGACCACGCAAGAGGGAGGCGCCACCATCATGTCCGAGCCCGTCAAAAAGCCCGAGAACGCAGTCATGCTCGACCCGAAGAAGGAGCCGGCGAAGCTCCAACTTGTCCTAACGATCAAAGACGGCAAGGGGAGCCGTATGATCAAGGTCGTCGTCAGGGGGAAGAAGGAGCCGAGGTACACGGACCGGCACAGATTCGTCTTCCTCGCGGAGGAGTTCAAGGGGAAGTTCGGGCGCGAGATCCCGGGCTTCAACTTGAACTACGAAGGCATCGTCCGCGGCCAGTTCAACATGAACACCTTCCTCCTGCAGGCGACGCCCGAGGAGATCGTGTTCGTCCAGCAGAGGCTGGACATCGGCGATCTGGATGACCTCGTGGCGCGCGCCGCCGTCGCGAGCATCCGGGCCGACATGCAGGTGCAGGTCAACTGAACCAGGGGGAAGCCACCATGAAAACCCGAGGCAAGATGGTCTGCGTTCTCTGCGGAGCGATCTCGCGAATCTACGCAGAGGCGTTCTTCAACAATGT
>JBBTQE010000024.1:0-1805 GCA_038065775.1 Patescibacteria group bacterium | reverse complement strand
GTAATAATTCGTCCGAATGCGAAGGTATTTGCGATGCAAATTTATCGTCGGAAGAAATTTTACAAATCGACAAAGGCGGTCAAATTAAAAAGACCGGGACCTGCGGACAATGGAATAATTTTTTTGAAAGATGTTCTTTTACGGTGGAAAATGGCAAGGTAGGCAAGGTATGCGTTGACTAGCGCCTAATTATTGAGGCTCCTTCTTATATCCGCATTCTTTGTTGCCGCACTTTATCGCGCCTTTGGCCGCGTAAACAAGCAATGACTTGCAGTCAGGGCAGAATTCGCCGTTTGGTTTTTCCCACAGAGCGAAATCGCAGTCAGGATATTTATTGCATCCGTAAAAAGGCTTTCCTCGTTTGCTTCTTTTCTCCACAACATCTCCTTCGCCGCACTTCGGACATTTTAGGTTTAATTTTTTATCGATATTTTTGACGCTCTTGCATTCCGGGTATTTTGAACATCCGAGAAACGGCCCGAATCTTCCGCGCCTCACAAGCATGGGCGCCCCGCATTTTTCGCATGTTTCATTACTTGCCTGCGCCGCCTCTTGGGCCTTTTCTTCTTCCGGATCAAGGGACTTTGTGTTTTTACATTCCGGGTAATTTGAGCAAGCCATGAATTTTCCGAATCTTCCGGTTTTGATAATCATCGGCGAATCGCACTTGTTGCATTTTTCATCAGTTTTTTCTTCGGTCAATTCTTTTTTGGAAATTTCTTTTTCTTTTTTATCAAGATTTTCTTTGAACGGGCCCCAAAAATCGGCAATCACCGGCTGCCATTCTTTTTTTCCATGCGCGATTTCGTCCAAACTATCCTCCATTTCGGCTGTGAATTGCAGATCAACAACATGAGGGAAGTGTTCCACCAGAAGGTCGTTTACAAGAAAAGCGATGTCTTTTGGTTTTAATTTTTTATTATTATCGCGCTCAACATAGCCGCGGTCTTCAATGGTGGCGATGGTTGGGGCGTAAGTTGAAGGGCGTCCGATTCCGTGCGCCTCAAGCATTTTAACCAAAGTAGCATCCGAATATCTGGCCGGCGGTTCGGTAAAATGTTGTTCCGGTTTTATTTCTTTACAGTCAACTTTTTCATCCTTGACCAATTCCGGCAGAATATTTTCTTTTGCTTTATCCGGATAAAGTTTTAAAAATCCGTCAAACGCGATTGTTTGCCCGTTGGCTCTGAATTTATAGGCATTCCCGCTAACCACATCTATTACAGTGGCGTTTAATACAGCCGCGGCCATTTGCGTAGCCATGGCGCGTCGCCAAATCAAATCATACAGCTTGTATAAATTTCCATCCAAGTGTTCTTTTATGGAGTTTGGAGTTTTTGAAGCGTCGGTCGGGCGGATTGCCTCGTGCGCTTCTTGCGCGTTTTTGCTTTTATTATGGTAGCTTCTGATTTCCGGCAGAGTGTATTTGACGCCAAATTCTTTGTTAATAACTTCTTTTGCTTCGCCTAAAAATTTTTCGGAAAGATTGACCGAATCAGTACGCATGTAGGTTATTAAACCAACAGATCCTTCGCTCCCAAGTTCGGCGCCTTCATAAAGCTGTTGCGCCAAACGCATTGTTTGCTTTGCGGAAAATCCAAGATGGTTGTTTGCTTCTTGTTGCAAGGTTGAAGTTGTAAATGGTGGAGACGGCAGGCGTTTGGTTTTTTTCTGTTCAACATTTTCCACTTTATAATTCGCGCCATTAAGACCTTTCAAAATTTTATCCGCTTGTTCTTTATTTTTAATGTCCATTTTGTCCAGTTTTTTGTCTTTTATCGTGTATAATTTGGTCTGAAAAGTTT
>JBBTQE010000023.1:0-3894 GCA_038065775.1 Patescibacteria group bacterium | reverse complement strand
ACCCCCTCCCACGGTCTCTCATTGCTTGCGCTACCCTCTCCACGGACAAAGCATAGGCGCCAATGCGCAAGCCACATTCATGCTGAACTTTTTTCGCCCAAACATCTGCAAAAGCCTTTGCCATCAATTTCTCAAGTTTTTTTAGCACATCCTCTTCTTCCCAATAATACCCATACGCGTTTTGAACCTGCTCAAAATAACTTACGACAACGCCTCCGGCATTAGCTAAAATATCCGGAACCACCTCAATACCCTTTTTTCCGAGAATCTCATCAGCTTCGGCCGTTACCGGTCCATTTGCCAGCTCAATCACAAGCGAGGCTTTAATTTTGTCGACATTTTGCGATGTAACCGCATTTTCTAAAGCCGCCAAAATTAAAACATCCGCTTCTTGCTCCAAAATATCGCCATCTATATTTTTTGCGTCACCAAAATTTATAACCGAACCGGTTTTTTCCTTATGTTTGATTAAGGCGGCAACATCAAGCCCCTTTGACGAAAAAACTCCGCCACTCGAGTCGCTTACGGCAATTACAACAAACCCGTTCTTTGCCAAAATTTCCGCCATGTTTGATCCGACATTGCCAAAACCCTGAATCGCGACTCTTTTTTCTTGAATTTTAATTTTTTCCAGCGCTTTAACTAAGACATAATATCCACCCTGCGCAGTTGCATAAACACGAGCTTTTGACCCGCCAACGGTTAATGGTTTGCCAGTGATTACACCTGGCGCGTGCTGTCCGGCCAATTTTTCATATTCATCGGCCATCCAACCCATTATTCGCGAATCTGTATATACATCAGGAGCCGGAACATCAATATTCGGACCAATAAACTCAAAAATAGCTTGAATATACCCGCGTGACAATCTCTCTAATTCTCCAACTGACAATTCTTTCGGGTTAACAACGACTCCGCCTTTTCCCCCGCCCAAAGGTATGTCAACAACCGCAGTCTTCCATGTCATCCACATACTTAAAGCCTTTACTTCAGATTCACTAACTTCCGGGTGGTACCTAATTCCCCCTTTAAAAGGCCCGCGCGCGTCATTAAACTGCGAACGATAACCTTTGAAGACTTGCACTTTCCCGCTATCCATTTTGATCGGGATTGAAACTTCCAAAAATCTTTGCGGAGATTTTAACTGTTCATATATGTTTTCCTCAAGCTTGATAATTTGTCTGACTTTTTCCAATTGCGCTAAAGCTCCGGAAAATGGATCCGAATTTGGCATACTAAAAAGTTAAATTATAATTCCTAGCGAGCCCACGCGAAAATCTGTTTTCGTGATGGGCGAGCGACGGAATTTCAAGCGCCATGACAGCGCTTATAATTTTCCAACCGACTCAACTCCCGGCCTAATAGTTTTTCCGCCTGGTTTCCAATTTGCCGGGCAAGCTTCACCGCCGTGCTCACGAACGAATTTGGCCGCCTGCAACTTACGCAACAATTCTTGAGCGCTTCTGCCGATTGAATTATCATGAACTTCCATTGCCTTGATCATGCCGTCCGGATCAATAACAAAACTCCCGCGCAACGACAACCCTTCTGTCGGAAGATACACGCACAGCTCTTTGCACAATTTGCCGGACGGATCAGCTAACATCGGGAATCTTATCTTGTTGATTGAGGGTGACTGATCGTGCCATGCTTTATGCGCGAACTCCGTGTCTGTGCTAATACTCATCACTTCCGCGCCTTCTTTTGTAAATTCATCATACAAGTCTGCCAGTTCTGATAATTCAGTCGGGCATACAAAAGTAAAATCAGCCGGATAAAACAACAAAACCAGCCATTTTCCACGATAATCAGCGAGATTAATTTTCTTAAACTGATTATTAACCAAGCCGTTCAACTCTATATTTGATATTTGTCTGCCGACTAACGGTATGCATTGATTTAGCTCATTTTGCATATAAATAATTTAGGTTCCGTTTGTGGAATAATTTTTAAGATTACTAATGTAAACTAACACCTATCCGCGAGAATTGCAAACTAAACTGTAAAAAAACTCCCACCGGAACAAAGCGGAGGGAGTCTAAATTTAAAAATTTCAGCCAATCAGCGCGCGCAATTTAGGATACTTTGAGCAAAGCGGAAGTTTTAAACACCACGCGTCCAGCCCCCAAACGCGCCCGGCTCTAAAACAGCAAAGAACACACATGACAGCAATGTAAATTATATGTTCATCAACTAAAAATGAATGCGGAGCAATATATGGGAAAGTCAAAACCGGAAGATAATAAAGGAACATTAAACCTGCCCCGAGCGTTGAACTTAATCGCACAAAAATTCCGAAAATCAAAGAAATCCCAAGTAACGTCAGGCCCCATTTGTTTAAAAAATTAACAACCGGCAATACATCCGGCTGTATAAGCCATTGATAAAACCACGTTGCGGTTTTTGCGCCTTTTAAATATCCGGCCGATGACCACTGCGGGTCTAAAACCTTGGTTATGCCGGCATAAAAACATAGCCAGCCTATAGTCACCCGCATAAAAACCAACGACAACTTTTGGAAAATTGACATATTCTTATATTAAGAATTAACCAATATTAGTATAGCACGAAATCATCTACTTTCCCACATAACTCTCAAACGCCGGAATTAAATTATCTATAAGATTAAGTTGTTTATAACTCTTCGGATCAATCCAAACAAATTCCTCATGGTCTTCGCTAAGTTTTACTTCGGAACTTTCCGCCAAACACTCAAAAAAAGTTCCAACAATTTGCCACTGCTCGCCCCTGACAACCGGCCTCCACTCATTCACAAAAAACGGCCGACCGATTTTTACGTCTAACCCGGTCTCTTCCTTAATTTCCCGCGACAAACTTTCATCAAAGCGCTGACCCGGCTCTACTCTGCCTCCCGGCACATCAAATCTTCCGGAATTTGTGCCGTCTTTATATTTATTTGATTCTTTGAGCAACAAAACTTTACCATCTTTTACAATAAATGCTTTAGTGGCGACGAATATTTTTATGTCCATAAAATTTTTAATTTATTATTCTTTGCCAAAAGATGCCGCAATCCGCTTAACACGCGCCATACAAATAATGCCGCCGCTTTTTTTCACCAAACTTTTCAATCGCGTATCTTAACATTGTTCGCGGCATTGTTTTGTGGTATTTTTCCAAAAATTTTTCTTCCGTGGCCACATCCCGTTTTCCAATCTCACGCAACATCCAGCCAATTGCCTTATTAATTAAATCGTGCTTGTCGGACAACAAAATTTCCGCGATTTTAATGACATCCACAAATTCTTTCTCCCGTATAAAAATAAAAGTGGCTAAAATCGCGATTCTTTTGTCCCATAAATTTTTTGATTTTGCCAATTTATAAAGAATTGAACGATTTTTATCCAGAAGATAATCGCCTAAAATATACGGGGCGGACGAGTCCACTAAATCCCAGCTATTAATATTGTATTTATGCTTTAAATAAAAATCAACTACCTTTTTGCGCGCGGCCCCGCGTTCGTTTTGATATTTATGTCTCAAAATAAATAAAGCGGTTAAGCGGTGTTCGTGAAATTTGAAGTTTAGCAATTTTTCTATTTCAGCCAAATCCAAATTCTGATACTTTTTCGCGATCTTTCTCTGCTGTGGGACGGTTATTCCCAAAAACTTGTCGCCTTCCCCATATTCGCCCTTGCCGGTTTTAAAAAACTTAGCATAATTTTTCGCCTTTTCAGGATTTTTTAGTTTTGACAAATCGGATAACAAGTTTTTTAGGCCATTTTTATCCAAAGCAAATTTTATGTGAGTTGCTTCAAGAGGCATAGAAGAAAATACATACTGGCGGAGAGGGAGGGAGTCGAACCCTCGATACCTTGCGGTATACATGCTTTCCAAGCATGCGCCATAGGCCACTAGGCGACCTCTCCATTT
>JBBTQE010000022.1:0-17713 GCA_038065775.1 Patescibacteria group bacterium | reverse complement strand
CCGCCGGTTTGGGCATTTTAATTTTAGGATATGTAGTTGTTCTAAAAGATAAGCCAGGAACCAGAAAGATTCTTGTTGGTGTCGCCGTGTTCGGCATAGCGATGGTTTCTTTGCTGTATTTTTTTAGGCAAACAAGTTTTGTTTCTAAAATTCCCGCTCTTGGCAGAGCCGTTAACACAACATACACGGTTTTAAAGGGAACAGCCCGTTGGATAACTTGGGAAGTGGCGATAAAAAGTTGGGGACAACGGCCGGTTTTTGGCTGGGGTCCGAATAATTTCTTTTATGCCTTTAATAGCAATTACGATCCCAGATCGCTTAATTTTGGTTATGGAGAAACATGGTTTGATAACGCTCATAATATTATTTTAAACACTTTAGCCGTTCAGGGCGCAGTGGGCATAATATTTTATTTAGGATTGTTTGTTGTTGCGATCTGGATAATAATTGCGGGTTATAGAAAGAGGTCAACAAATATACATGTAGTTGTTGTGGGCCTTGCGTTTTTGGTAGCGCATTTAATTCAGAATGTTACTGTGTTTGAAAATCCAACCTCGTATTTATATTTTATGTTTTGGCTAGCAATGATGAGCAGGTTGTCCAACAGCGATGACGGCGTTGTTAAAAACATTCAGCCGCCCAGCAGTAATACAAAATTGCAATTTGCTCCGGATAAGCGCGTAAGTTTTGGTCTTATATCTACGGTCGGAATAATTTTTTTTCTGTTTATTTTTATTTTTGAAATACAACCCGCAAGAGCTAACATGAAAACCCTCAACGCTCTAAAAATTTTGAGTTACCAGCCTCAATATGGAGCACAGGCTGTGCGGGACGCCCTTGCGTTCAATTCCCCGCACATTGATGATATCCGAGGCGATTTAGGGCGCACCGTAGCGCAAACATTATCTAGATTTGATTCGCAAAATGCGGACAAACAAAAAGGGGTGGAACTTTTTAATATCGCGCAAGAGGCCCTTGTTTTAAATACTCGGCTTCATCCTTTGGATATACGAAATTATCTGACTTTGGCCCAGTTAAATCAGTCTGGTTACATGTTAACCGGGAACTCTAAATATATAATGGATTACGGAAATAATTTGGAAGATGCTCTTAAGTATTCGCCTAGAAGACAGCAAATCCTTTATAATTTAGCGAATTTTAAATTACAAATAGGACAGTCGGACGAAGCCATCAAAATTCTTGAAGGCACGATAAATGATAATCCAAAAATAAGCGAGAGTTATTGGAGATTGGCCTATGCATACCATTTGGCTGGCAAAAAAGATAAGGTGAAAGAGGTGATTGCTCTTGCGGGCAAAAATGGAATAGTTTTCAACGAAAGTGAATTAGGTATTATAAATCAATTCTTGGCCGCATCTTCAACTGCCAAAAAATAATATTTTATGAGTAAAAAGGCCTTGATTACCGGTATTACCGGCCAGGATGGTTCCTATTTAACCGAATTATTGCTAGAAAAAGGCTATGAAGTTCATGGAATCATACGTCGATCCAGCAGTATTAATACAGGGAGGATAGATCATATTTATCAGGATCCACACGAGCGGAGCGTAAGACTAGTTCTTCATTATGGCGATCTTACAGATGGCAGTAATTTAAATCGAATTTTGGAAAAAGTTCTTCCCGATGAAATTTATAATTTGGGAGCGCAAAGCCATGTTCGCGTAAGTTTTGATATGCCAGTTTATACGGTTAATTCAGTTGCCGTTGGAACCTTGCGACTTTTGGATGCTATTCGAGAAACAGGACTGTCAGTTAAGTTTTATCAGGCAGGCTCGTCGGAAATGTTTGGTAAAGTTTTAGAAGTGCCCCAAAAAGAAACCACCCCTTTTTATCCTCGAAGTCCATATGGCTGCGCCAAAGTATTTGCCCATCATATCGCCGTGAATTATCGTGAATCTTACAACATGTTTATTTGTAATGGCATGCTTTTTAATCACGAATCACCGAGGCGTGGCAACACCTTCGTGACACGAAAGGTCACTCGCGGTTTTGCTAATATACGATTGGGGAAACAAGATAAGCTGTTTGTTGGGAATCTCAACGCTAAGCGCGATTGGGGTTATGCCAAGGATTATGTGGAAGCAATGTGGTTGATGTTGCAGCAGGAGAAACCCGACGATTATGTTATTGCGACCGGTGAATCCCACAGCGTTAGAGAACTTATAGAACTATGCGCGAGTATTTTAGGGTATGAATTGGGATGGAGAGGGGAGGGTTTGGAAGAAAAAGGAATTGATAAAAAAAGCGGGAATGTTCTAGTCGAAATTGACTCCAGATATTATAGACCCGCGGAAGTTGACTTTTTGCTTGGCGATGCGACTAGGGCGAAGGAAAAATTAGGTTGGCAGCCAAAGGTTAAATTTAAGGACCTTATACATTTAATGCTTGAAGCTGAATTTGAGAGTATTGGAGTTTCCCCTAAGGACTTTCTCGTTCATGTTTAAAGTCTATGGAGAAAAATGCTAAAATTTTTGTAGCCGGCCACCGTGGTTTGGTAGGTTCCGCGTTAGTTCGTTGTTTGCAGCGCAACGGTTTTAATAATTTGATTTTGCGTGCGCATGCGGAGCTTGACTTGCTAAATCAACAAGCTGTAGCGGACTTTTTTTCCGCAGAAAAATCAGAATATGTTTTTTTGGCAGCCGCGAAAGTGGGCGGAATCGGAGCGAATAATACGCGTCCGGCTGAATTTATATTTGAAAATCTGCAAATTCAAAATAATATTATCCACCAGTCGTATTTAAATGGTGTTAAGAAATTAATGTTTCTTGGGTCTTCATGTATTTATCCGCGATTCTGCGCGCAACCAATGAAAGAAGAATACTTGCTTACAGGTCCGCTTGAACCGACAAACGAACCTTATGCTATAGCAAAAATTGCCGGCATAAAAATGTGTCAAAGTTACAACAGGCAATACGGCACGAATTTTATTGCCGTGATGCCAACAAATTTATATGGGCCAAACGACAATTTTGACCCACAAAGTTCGCATTTGTTTGCGGCTTTTGTTCGTAAATTTGTTGAGGCAAAAAAAAGAGGAGGTAGGAAAATTTTTATTTGGGGAACGGGAGTTGCTCGCCGTGAATTTTTGCATGTTGATGACATGGCCGACGGCTGTCTATTTTTGATGAATAATTTTAATCCGTCAAAAGAGCAAAATGAAAAAGGTGAAATATTTTTCAATCTCGGCACGGGATCGGATGTATCGATAAAAGAATTAGTTGGACTATTTAAAAAAATTGTCGGATATGATGGTGAAATATTATGGGATTCCACAAAGCCCGACGGAATGCCTCAAAAATTACAGGATATGACGAAGATGCGCGCATTGGGTTGGAGGCATAAGATTGACTTGGAGGATGGTATTCGCGCAACATGCGAATGGTATGCGGCATCTATTTTGAGCGCAACCTCGTGACACCTTTTGACACCTTGTGAGCCCTTCTGGTATACTGTAAACAGTATTTTTTTTAAACATTTGACTCATTTCAAGGCTTTATGTCTGAGATAAAACCAAATGAAGTTTATACCACGAGTGAGACCGAGAAATTACTTAAAATTAGCAATAGCACGATGAAGCGTTTAATAAAGCGCGGGCTGATTCGCGCCAACAAAGTCGGGAAGCAGTACCGTATTTTAGGGCACGAGTTATTAAAAATGCTTTCTCCCCAAATAGACCAGAAAGCCACTGATATTTATCAGAAAGTTAAAATTAAGACAATTGAAAAAACTAAGAATTGGTAAATTATGGCCTTTAAAAAAATAGAAAAAGCGGTGTTATCGGTAATAAGCTGGGTTGTGCCGGCCAATTTAACATCGTCCGTGGTTTCCGTCGGTTTTAAGAGATATTTTTTAAACACTTCCTGGAACTTTGTTGGTAAAATCGTCAGTTTATTTATTTCTTTTTTTGTCAGTGTATCCGTAGTGCGTTATTTGGGTCCGAATGATTATGGTTTGATGTCTTATATTTTGAGTTTTGTGGGTCTGTTTTCTTTTATAACCAGTTTGGGCGTTGATAATGTATTGTTGCGCGAGCTGGTTAAACACCCGGAAAAGCGGAATGAATTATTTGGTAGCGCTTTGTTTATAAGGTTAGTGGGGGCGTTTATTGCGATATCGTTAATCATTTTTTTCATTCAATTCACCAATAATAATTTTTATACAAATTTACTAATTATAATCAGCTCGTTGTCATTTATATTTCAGTCTTTCCAGATTATTTATTATCATTTTCAGGCTGAAGTTTTATCAAAAAAAGCGACATTAAACGCTGTTTTTATTGGAATATTTTTATCTTGCGTAAAATTATTATTAATATTTTTACATTTAAACCTTATTTATTTTTTGGGAGTATTTTTACTGGAATCGATCATATACGCCGTAAGTTATATTATTTTGTATAAAAGACAAGGATTATCAGTGCTGAATTGGGAATTTAATCGTTTTGTAGCGTTTGCGTTGTTTAAAGATTCGTGGCCTTTAATGCTGGCCAGCGCATTTGCGTTTACATATTCAAGGATAGATCAAGTTATGATTAAAAATATGATGACACCAGCGGCCGTCGGTTTATATGATGTGGGAGTTCGTTTATCGGAGGTTTGGTATTTTATTCCCACTATTATTGTTAGTTCTCTTTTTCCAGCGATTATAAACGCAAAAAAAACAGATGAGTTAATTTATCAGCGCAGATTAGCGATGCTCTACTCGTTAATTATTTATGTATCATTTTTAGTTATTTTACCACTATACTTTTTCGCAAATCCGGTCATTAAAATATTATATGGCCTTCAATTTTTAGGGGCGGTTTCGGTGTTAAAGATTTATATTTGGGCAGGTTTCGCAATGGCTTTGGGCACTGTAATCAATCAATTTTTATTGGTTGAGAATTTAACGAGAATTTCCCTTTATATTAACTGCATCGGGATGCTAGCGAATATTTTATTAAATTTAATTTTAATACCGCGTATAGGCATTAATGGGGCCGCATTAGCAACATTAATTTCGTACTCTTTAATACCATTTTCAATATTATTATTTAAAAAAACAAGATCCCATGCCAGGTCAATTTTGTTTGGTTTTTTGCTTAAGAAGCCTTCGTTTTGAATAAATATTATGGATAGAAAATTTCTGATAAAAATTTACCATATGTTGCCGAGGGTACTGGCCAATTGGTTATTAAAAATTTACGGATTAAAAAGATTTTTTCTTTATCCTCGTTTTTTTAGCGACTGGTTTCGATTTCGTGCGTTAGGAATTAGCTCTTCGCGGTTTTTTCTTAGTTGGAAAGATTTGATGCCTATAATTGGAGAAGCTACGGCTAAAACAGGTTTTGATAGGCATTATATTTATCACACGGCATGGGCGGCGCGAATATTAGCCGAAAAAAAACCACAGTTTCACGTGGACATCTCTTCTAGTTTATATTTTTCTACTTTAGTTTCGGCTTTTGTGCCGGTACATTTTTATGATTATCGCCCGGCGCCTCTGGCGCTTTCCGGGTTGACTTGCGGCCAAGCCGATTTATCGAAATTGCCATTTAAAGACAATGAGATCGGGTCGCTTTCTTGCATGCATGTTGTTGAGCATATTGGTCTAGGTCGTTATGGTGATAAATTGGATTACGACGGAGACCTGAAAGCTATCGCTGAACTAAAACGAGTTTTGGCGCCAGGAGGCATGCTTTTGTTTGTGGTGCCAATCGGCAAACCGAAGATCATGTTTAACGCCCATCGTATTTATAGCTATGATCAGATCATGGATTATTTTAAAGATCTAGAACTTAAAGAATTTGTTTTGATACCGCGAGCGGGAGACGGCGAGTTAGTTATTAACGCGCCAAAAGAATTGGTTGATAGCCAAGATTATGGCTGTGGTTGTTTCTGTTCTACTAAGCCTTTAGTATGATAGCAGTTAAATTAATCGGCGGACTTGGTAATCAAATGTTCCAATACGCCTGCGCGCGACGATTAGCTGTGAAAAGAGGTGTTAAATTAAAACTCGATTTAACTTTTTTGCTGCACCGTTTACCGCGTCAAAATTTCACTTTTCGTAATTACGGATTAGGTGTTTTTAACATTAACGAAAATTTTACTTTTTTATCCAAAATTGCTTTTCGGTTTAATAATTTAGCATTTATCGCGTCGTTCATAATCAGCAGGTTGGTAAATTTTTTTTATCCCGGCTATAGAATTGAAGAGGTGGATCCAAAATGTTTTGAACCAAGAATTTTGAATCTTAGGAACCGTGCTTATTTATCTGGGGTTTGGGCTCATGAAAAATATTTTTCAGATGTTGATGATACTATCAGGCGGGATTTTTCTTTTAAAGAACCGCTGGAGGGTAAAAATATAGAATTGGCCTCTATGATCAATTCATGTGATTCCGTTTTTATTCATGTTCGTCGGGGAGACCATATTCAAGGCGACCAAAACAAGCCGGCAGTTGCCGAAAAACGTGATTTGCGTTACTGTCAAGAAGCGTGCGATTATATTCTCAAAAAAATGCAAAAGCCGGTTTTTTTTATATTTTCCGATGATCCGAATTGGGTAAAAGAAAAATTAATGATGCCCCAATGCGTTGTCGTTGATAGCAATACGGGAAAAAATTCCTATCTAGATATGAGGTTGATGAGTTTGTGCAAGCATAGTATTATATCATCCAGCACTTTTAGCTGGTGGGCGGCTTGGTTAAACGCAAATCCTAAAAAAATTGTGATTGCTCCCAAACAATGGAATAATTTCATAAAATATGACCACGATTTTTTTACAAAAAATTGGATAGAATTTTAATTTATTAATCTTATGAAGACTATAATTTTGTGCGGAGGAACAGGTACGCGTATGAAAGAGGAAACCGAGTTTAAGCCAAAGCCTCTTGTTTCAGTTGGTGGTAAGCCGGTGCTGTGGCACATAATGAAAATCTATGCTCACCATGGTTTCAATGATTTTATCTTGGCGCTGGGATATAAAGGCGACATGATTAAGCAGTATTTTTTGAACTGGCGAAGTTTTTTAAGTGACTTCACCATGGATACAAAGACTAACGGCATTATCTTCCATAATAATGGCTGTGACGATTTTAGAATTACATTCGCCGAAACAGGCGCCGATAGCTTAACTGGAGAACGCGTGAGAAAATTGAAACAATATATTGAAGGTGATGATTTTATGGTTACATACGGTGACGGTGTTAGTGATGTTAATATTAAGGAATTAATGGACTTTCATAAATCACAAAATACCTTGGGAACAATTACCGGCATAAAATTAACTTCGCGATTCGGCTTGCTGGATATTGATCACGAAACAAGAAAATTAAAAGGATTTTTTCAGCACAGAGTGACAAATTTTGATGAAACTCGCGTGTCAACGCAGGAATCAGATTATATTAATGGGGGCTTTATGGTTTTCAAAAAAGAAATATTGGATTTAATTCCGCCGGACAGCATGATTGAATCAGTGTTTCCTCCGCTAGCTGAAAAAGGGCAACTTTCAACTTTTATTCATAGTGGAAAATGGAAATGCATGGATACGTACAAAGAAGTGGAAGAACTGAATGAGCATTGGCAAAAGGATCCATTTTGGAAAGTTTGGAATAATTAATTGTATGTCTAATTTAACCAATAAAAATATTTTTGTCACAGGAGGGACAGGTTTGGTAGGTTCTCATTTAGTTAGCCGTATTTTAGAATTAAATCCTAGTAAGGTGGTGTGTTTGTGCAGAAGCAAGGATCCGTCGTCACTTTTTTATTCCGAAAATATGGACGCGCAGGTAATCTCGGCGTATGGCGATCTCAAGGATAAGGAAAGAATTTTTGATCTTGTATCAAAACATGAAATTAATTATATTTTTCATTTCGCGGCCCAGCCGATCGTGCCAACCGCTTTTGTAAATCCGTACGAAACATTAGATACCAATATAATGGGAACGGTAAATGTTTTGGAAGCCGCCAGATTATCTCCGTATACGCAAGGCGTCGTGGTCGCTTCAAGCGACAAGGCATATGGTAAGGATTGCGTTTTGGCCGAAGAGGGGCATCCTTTAGCGGGGGATCATCCTTATGATGTTTCAAAGTCATGCGCTGATTTGATCTGCACGACTTACGCGAAAACTTACAAAGTGCCGGTAACTGTCAGCCGATTTGGAAATATTTATGGGCCGGGGGATCTTAATTTTAACCGCATAATACCGGGCATAATGAAGGCCACGCTTGAAGATTCGGTTTTAAAAATAAGGAGCGACGGCAAGTTTAAAAGAGACTACGTTTATGTAAAAGATGTGGTGGACGGCTACATTTGCCTTGCGGAAAATATCGCAACGATTAAAGGAGAGGCTTTCAATTTTAGCTCCGGCCAGAATTTTTCCGTTCTTCAGCTTATAGAAAAAATCTCAAAGATTATAGGTAGTGAAGTAAAATTCGATATCGTGGGAAATCAGGTCAATGAAATACCGGAACAGAGTTTAAACTTTTCAAAAGCGGAAAAAGTATTAGGATGGAAATCTAAATATTCTTTTGAAGAAGGGGTTAAAGAAACGTATGAGTGGTATAAAAAATATTTTAAAATAAATAATTAATATAAATTAATTCTTAATATGTCAGTTCAAGAGGAAAAATTGAAACCAGTGGAGTCGGCCAACAGAAATAAATTGAAGCAGGAGAAGCCATATGTTTATGAAAAAATAATGAAATTTGACGAGAAGATTAGACGGGGTGAAAGCATAGCCATAATTCAATTTCAATATAACTATACTTGTAATTTTTTATGCGAGCATTGTTCTATAAAAAGATTTCAAGATAGAAAGGACGGCGCTCCGGAAATGAAAATGGAGGATGTAAGAAATCTTTTTAAGCAAGCCGACGAATTAGGTTTGGCGCGCGTGACAATCACGGGGGGAGAACCGCTTGTGTTTAAAGACTTGGACGAATTGGTGGCGGCAATAGATCCGCAAAAATTTTTAATCAATTGCGATACCAATGGTTGGCTTCTTAACGAGAAAAGAGCCAAACACCTAAAAGAGATTGGAGTTGACCGGATGCAGATAAGTTTAGATAGTTTAAACGCGGAAGAGCACGATAAGTTTAGAAGAGCGCCGGGAGCCCAAGCAAGAGTTCTCGCGGCGATCGATGCCGCGCAAGCTGCCGGCTTAGGTGTCTTTATGCAGACCGTGGTTTGGAAACAAAGATTATATTCGGAAGAATTTATTAAGTATTTAGAGTATTTTACCAAGAGAGATATTGGCGTGTTTGTAAGCTACGCAAAGCCGGTTGGCGCGTGGGAAGGGAATTATGAAGGTTTAGTTGATAAAAAAGACATCGCTTACATGGAGGAGCTTGAAAAGAAATACAAAGTCTTTACGCATTTGACCCCTGCTTATGGACTTAATATGGGTTGTATAGCGCTTAAAGGCATGTTTTCGGTGACTCAATACGGGGATGTTCTGCCGTGTCCTTATATTCACACATCGGTTGGGAATGTGTTAAAGGAACCTTTAAAAGATATTATTAAGAGAGGTTTTGATATTAAATGGTTTGGAGAATATGTTGATACGTGTTCCATAGCCGAGGATAGAAACTTCATAGAAAAATATGTGGCCGGAAGAATATACGGAAAAGATCTTCCGGTTCCTTGCTCGGAAGTTTTTACCGACGAAGATAAAACAAAAAAACCTTTTAACGAAGATCCAAGATTGTTTGGTCAGAAATAATAGTAATTAAATTTATGGAACGAATTTTGTTTATTGTTCCTCCGTATATAAAATTCGAAAGTTTTGTAAAGCCCGCTTTTAATGAGCGGGTTGTTGTAAAAAAAACGGGAAACTACGGGAGCGTGCTTACTGAAGTGCCTATAGGATTGATTTCAATAAGCGCGTATCTTAAAAAAAATACGCAGGTTGAAATAAGATTGCTAGACTTTAATATTGTTCTAAACAATATAGATAGTTTTCATTATAAATCATTTTCTGAATTATTTTTTGAAGTAATTTCGCAAAAGGAATGGATTGATTTCGCACCAACAATGATAGGTATTTCCACTTTATTCGCGCCGGCTTATTACAACATGCTGGATCTTGCTAATGTGGCGCGAAAGATATTTCCCGAATCGTTGATAATCGCTGGTGGTGGGGTTCCGACTAACATGTATAGAGAAATATTTAAAATCAACACCAGTTTTGACGCAATTTGCTATGGGGAAGCAGAAAAACCAATGTTGGAACTTGTTAAGGCTGGCAATAAAAAAGAACTTCTCCGAAATCATTCGGCGTGGATTACTAAAGAAAAAGTCGAAAACAACGAGGTGTTTCAATTTGATTTTATTGAAAATTTAGACGACATTCCATTTTATGATTTCAGTTTATTGAATGTTGGAGATTACTATGCAAATTCTCTACTATCATTATTTCCATTGGAAAAAGAGAGACAAAGAAAGGGGATGCCGATCATGACGTCAAGAGGATGCCCGCATCGTTGTACTTTTTGCGCGTCACACTCTGTTCACGGGAGAGTCGTGCGTTATCACAGTTTGAAAAGAGTTAAGGATGACCTGACGCGCTTGCGAGATGAATTTGGCGCGGAAACGGCGGTGTTTTATGATGATCATTTAATGGCGAACAGGCAAAGAGTTTTTGAAATCGTGAACATTTTGAATGAATTAAAATTGACAACTTTTTTCCCATCTTCATTGGCTTTGTATGCGTTGGATTATAAAATGCTGGAAGCTCTGAAAAGCACGGGCATGGATAATTTGGTGCTGTCCGTTGAATCAGGAAGCGATCGAGTTTTAAGAGAAGTTATGCATAAGCCGCTCAACCTTTCAATTGCGCAACGAGTGTTGAGTGATTGCCGCCAACTGGGAATAGCGTCCGATATCTCCATTCTTATAGGTTTGCCGGGGGAAACAAAACAAGATATTGACGACACGTTGTCTTTTTTAAAAACGCTGAATGCCACATGGTTTAGGATAAGCATGGCAACGCCTCTGGTTGGCAGTGAGATGTTGGATATATGCTTGAAGAAAAATTATATCAAGGGTGATTATATGAGTTGTGATTTTAAAAGGGCAATTATTGAGACCGAGGACTTCACGACCGAATATATTCAGGAGAAGGCTTATACAATGAATCTTGAACTTAATTTTATTCTTAATGGCGAAGTCAGATCGGGAAATTATGAAGTGGCGCTAAAAGGTTTTGAGAATACGATAAAAGCAAGAGATGACCACGCTTTTGCTTATTATTTTGCGGCAAAATGTTTAAAAATGATGAATCAGATCGAAAAATATAATGTATATAAAGCAAGATTTATTGAAATAGTGAAAAAAAACGATTTTTGGAAAGAATACGCGGACCAGTTTGCGTTAGAAAGTTTGGAATAATTTTTAAAACATTAGTATGAAAGCAAAAGATTTAAGCGGACAAGCGCCTGGTGGCAAAAGAACACCACTTGCTGAAGTGCTTCCTTTGGATACTCCATTCGCCGTTCAGATTTTTCCCATATACGCCTGTGTTTTTAAATGTTGTTATTGTATTTTTTCTATAGATCCTTCCAAACGAGGATTTATTTCCGATAAGGTGATGATGGATTTAAATCTGTACAAAAAGTGCGTGGACGATATGGCTAAGTTTCCTAATAAAATAAAGGTCATTCGTTTTGTTGGAATCGGTGAGCCTCTTTTGCACAAAGACATTGTGGAGATGGTTCGATACACGGCCGAAAAAGAAATAGCTAACACGATTGAAATTTTGACAAACGCTTCGCTTTTAACACCGCAAATGTCGGATGCCCTTATTTCCGCCGGGCTTAACAGGTTGGTTGTGTCGTTACAGGGCACATCAAAAGAAAAATATCAGGAGGTGTGCGGGGCGGATATAAACTTTGAAAAATTTATCGGCAACCTGAAGTATTTTTACGAACATAAGGGCAAAGCCCAGATGTATTTCAAAATTGTTGACAGCGCTTTGGAAGGAAAAGATGATGAGCAGAAATTTTATGAAATATTCGGAGATATTTGCGATACGATAGGAATCGAACATACCGTTCCAATCCATTCTGGCATAGACTACGAAAAGGTTTTGAAAGGCAAGGAAATGTCGCTTACGCAATTTGGTCTGCCTGTTTCAGAGGTTAAAATTTGTCCCCAGCCTTTTTTTCACATGCAAATTAATCCAGACGGAAAAGTGGTTCCGTGCTACTCATTCGAGTACCCCGGGATTATGGGCGATTGCAACAATGAATCAGTCTGCGAGATATGGAGAGGGGAAAAGTTCCAGCAGTTTAGAAGATCAATGTTGGAAGGCGCAAAATGTGCGAGTGAGGTTTGCGAAAATTGCAATATTATCAAGTACAGATTATTTCCGGAGGATGATATACATAATGACGCGGAGAGACTTAAAAAATATTATTAAATTTATTTATATATGATAAGGCCGTGTCCAATTTGTTTGTCTGAAGAAAAGAATAATATATTTAAACAAAATTTTGGCAGTAATGCGATCGCTATAATGGATGGTTATGATGTTGTGGCTTGCAAAAATTGCGGTTTTGTTTATTCCGATAATATACCCGGGCAGGATGAATTTAATAAGTACTACGAAGTCATGTCTAAGTGGGAATTCAACTATAAAGACGGCGTTGTATCGGACGATTATCAAAAATACTTTAAAAAAATTGTTGATTTTCTAGTGCCATATTTAACCAACAAGAATGTTAATATAATGGACATTGGATGCTCCACCGGTTGTCTTTTAAATATGTTCAAGGAAAAGGGATACTCTAATCTCTTGGGCGTTGATCCTTCATCGGCGTGCGTTAAAACTGTAAAAGAATTGTACAATATCAACGCTGTTGCCAGCACTATTTCTAATCTTAGCGTAGATAAAAAATTTGACGTTATAATTTTATCAGCTGTGCTGGAACATCTTGTAGATTTTAGCGGCTCAATGAATAAAATTCGGTCATTGCTTAACGACGAAGGACTGTTATTTGTTGAAGTTCCCGACGCGACCCGATTTGATTCGTATATTTTTACGCCTTTCCAACAGTTTAGCATCGAACACATTGATTACTTTAGCGATTTATCATTAAAAAATTTGTTGGCGAAATTTGGTTTTGAGGTTATTGAAATGCAAAAAAATGAGAACACTGTAAACCAAACAATAGATCCGGATATTTTTGTTTTATCAAGAATTTCTAATAAGCTTAATCATAAAATTGTTAAAGACGATATTACAGAAAAAAAACTCGGCGATTACATTTCAAAATGTAGGGAGATGGATGTTAAGGTAAACAAATTTTTGAACGAAACACTTGCAAAAAACGATAAGATAATTATATGGGGCGTGGGAACACATACACAGAGGTTGGTTGGTGCTGGTTTGGATCTTTCCAAGGTGCTATACTTTGTAGACTCAAACTCTAGATATAGGGGAAAGAAAATCAACGGCGTTGAGGTTAAGTCTCCTCAAGATATAAAAGAAGATACGCCCATTTTGGTTTCAACCTTTTCTTATCAAGAAGAGGTCGTCCGCCAAATTAAAGATGTCCTGAAGTTGAGAAACGAGGTAATCAAAATATATTGATCGTTATGAATGTCATACAGGATAATTTAAAAATTAATAAGTGCAGGGTTTGTGGTAACAATTTTTACAAGGAACCATTGTTGAGTTACCAAAATATGCCGACGGGCGCGCAAAATTTTCCCGAAGCTGATTCCCTGAAAACGGACAAAGGCGCTGATCTTCAAGTCTATCAATGCTCCGGCTGCGGTTTGGTGCAGTTAAATGTTGATCCGGTTTATTATTATAAAGAGGTTGTTCGCGCCTCCGGTTTTTCGGCGGAAATGAAAGACTTTCGCTTAAAACAGTTTAGTAATTACATACAGCAAAATTCATTAATGGGAAAGAAAGTCATTGAGATTGGCTGTGGATCGGGTGAGTATCTATCCTTAATGAAACAATATGGAGTGAATGCTTTTGGTATAGAATTTTCTGAAAGCTCCGTTAAACGATGCGTAGCAAACGGACTAAATGTATCAAAGGGATTCGTTGAGAGTGGTGATTATAAAATAAATAACGGTCCGTTTGACGCCTTTTTTATTTTAAGTTTTCTTGAGCATTTGCCTGATCCGAACGCTGTTCTTAGAGGGATAAGCAACAATTTGGCTGAGGGTGCCGTGGGTTTAGTTGAAGTTCCCAATTTTGATATGATATTACGCAGTAATCTTTTTTCCGAATTTATGCGGGATCATTTGTTTTATTTTTCTAGAAAAACATTAAATTTATTGTTAGAATTGAACGGCTTTGAAATAATCGATTGTAAAGAGGTCTGGTACGATTATATAATTTCTGCAACAGTAAGGAAAAGATCAAGGATGGATCTTTCCTCTTTTTACGAACATCGAGATCGATTTAAAACTGAGGTCAACCATTATATTAATCAATTTGGAGAAAAAAAAGTGGCAATATGGGGGGCGGGGCACCAGTCTCTTTCGATAATTTCATTGTTGGGAATAGCAGATAAGCTTAAGTATGTAATTGACTCGGCGGATTTTAAACAAGGTAAGTTTACTCCGGCAACCCATATTCCCGTGGTGTCACCGGATAAGCTTAACTCTGATCCGGTTGAAGCTATCATAGTAATCGCGGGCAGTTATTCTGATGAAGTGGCAAGGATTATACGCGATAAATACGACAAAAAAATAAATGTCGCCATATTAAGAGGCTTTGGCTTGGAGAAAGTAGTATGAATAATATAATTCAGGAGGATTTGAAAACAATTTACGAAAGCGGTCTAGATTGGAATAAATTTAAAGACGCCACTGTTTTAATAACCGGAGCAAATGGAATGTTGCCGTCGTATATGGTGTTTACACTGGCTTTTTTAAATAAAAAAAATCCCGATCTTAATATAAAAATTATCGCGCTTTGTAGAAATTTAGAAAAAGCCAAAAAAAGATTTGGTGATTTGTTGGATTTGCCTTTTTTTTCCATAAGATGTGATGATATCGCAAAAAAATTGGATTTTGAAGGGAATATTGATTATATAATCCACGGAGCAAGTCCGGCCAGCTCTCAATTTTATGGCACTGACCCGGTTGGAGTAATAACGCCAAATGTTTTTGGAACAAAAAATTTGCTGGAATTGGCTAGAGAAAAAAAATCAAAAAGTTTTTTATTTTTTAGCAGTGGGGAAGTCTGCGGTTCTGCAGATAAAAGCATTATTTCGGAAGAAGATTTCGGCTTTTTAGATCCCACGGATATTAGGAATTGTTATGCAGAAAGCAAACGCATGGGTGAAAATATGTGCAAGTGCTGGTTCCACCAATATGGAGTGCCAACGTTTGCGGTTCGCCCGGAACATACATACGGCCCAACAATGGATTTAGAAAACGATAAAAGAGTTTTTTCCGAGTTTGTATCCGACGTGGTAAACAATCGAGATATTATTGTAAAAAGCGATGGGTCGGCCGTGCGAACTTTTACATATATTTGTGATGCGACCGAAGGTTTCTTTAGAGTACTATTAAACGGCAAGCCGGGGGAGAGCTATAATGTGGGAAACAAGAACGGCAGGATGTGTATTAAAGATTTGGCCAATTTGGTGGTGTCATTATTCCCGGAAAAAAAATTGAAAGTAATCTTTGAAAGCCGTGAACAAAATAATAATTATCTTGAGAATAAAAATAAAATCCGCCCCATGTTATCAATAGACAAAATAGAGAAGTTGGGTTATAAATGCAGGTTCAGCGTTCGTGACGGATTTTATAGAACCATAAAAAGTTTTATAGACACAACGACTAAACTGTAGTAGTATTTATTTACTTTTAAGAGTAATTATCTTTAATACAAAAATATGGAAAAAGTAGATCAAATTTTCAGCCAAAGAAAAGAAGCTAACGCAAAGCCCCTCTTTATTTTCGAGATGGCCAATAATCACATGGGGGATGTGGAACACGGATTAAGAATTATTAGAGAATTTCACGAGGCCAGCCGAGGCTTTGACGAGTTTGATTTCGCTTTCAAATTTCAGTATCGTGATTTAGACACGTTTATCCATCCGGATTACAAGGAAAGGATGGATCTTAAATACATTAAACGTTTTTCGGAAACGCGTTTGAGTGAAGAAAATTTATTGGCTCTGAAAAACGAAGCGCAAAAACTTGGTTTTACTACGATTTGCACGCCGTTTGATGAGGCGTCTGTGGGTCGCATTGAAAATCACGGCTATGACATACTTAAAATAGCCAGTTGTTCTTTTACCGATTGGCCACTTTTAGAAAAAATGGTCCAAATAGATAAACCCATTATCGCATCTACTGGCGGAGTTAAACTGGAGGATATAGACAAAGTTGTAAGTTTTTTGCAACACAGGGGTAAAAAATTTGCGGTCATGCATTGCGTGGGGCAATATCCCACTCCGGCGGATCAGTTGCAGTTTAATCAAATATCATTACTGCGAGAAAGATACCCCGACGTTACGATCGGATTTTCTACGCATGAATCGCCGGATAATTTTGAAGCGGTAAAGTTGGCTGTGGCAAAAGGCGCCGGAATTTACGAAAAACATGTCGGTATTAAAACCGAAAAGTACGCGCTCAACGCGTATTCCGCGACTCCAGAGCAAGCGAGAAAATGGTTGGAGTCCGCGCAAGAAGCATATAAAATTTGCGGTGTTTCCGGGCAAAGGCATGAATTCGCCAAACAAGAACTTGCCGATATTCGCCAGTTTCAACGCGGAGTATTCGCTTCCGCGGATATTAAACAAGGTGAAAGAGTTGAAGTAAAAAATTGTTTCTTTGCCTTTCCGAATCAAGAAGGGCAGATGCTTGCCAATGAAATGTCAAAGTACGTGGTTCTTGTCGCCCAAAAAGATATTAAAAAGAACGAACCCGTCATGTGCGCGGATGTTATGAGCAACGATGTTCGCGCCAAAGTTTACGAAGCAGTCACAAAAATCAATCAATTACTAAAACAGGCAAACATGCCCGTTTCCAGCAAATGGGATTTTGAGCTTTCACACCATTATGGATTGGATAAATTTTATGAGTTCGGAGCCAGCTTGATTACTTGTTTAAATAAAGAATATTGCAAAAAGTTAATTGTTCTTTTGCCGGGTCAACAACATCCGGCTCATAGTCATAAAATTAAGGACGAAACATTCCACGTATTGTTTGGTGATGCAACTTTTTGCATAGATGGGAAATCCACGGATTATAAAGCGGGAGACATTGTCTACTTGGAAAAAGGCGGCATGCACTCTTTTTCAACTAAGAACGGTTGCGTACTTGAAGAAATTTCTACCACCCACATCCCTGGCGATTCTTATTATGAAGATCAAGAAATTTTAAATAATAAAAACCGCAAAACTGTATTAACCTATTGGATCGTATAAATAATTATTTATGAATCACGCAGAATTGGCTCAAGCAAAATTAAACGAGGCAAAGCCGCTTATTAAATTATTCGGCTTGGATTATGACGGAACCGTTAGCGACGCGACCCATAAGCAACCGGAAGTTTTTGGTTTGGTCGCAAAAATATTGGCAACAAATAAATCGGTCGCTTTTATCACCGCTCGAGCGGCCACGGCTATAAAAGTTCTGGTTCCGCCTTTGCAAGAATTGTTGGTTCGAGAAAATGTAACTACGCCAAGTTTTGTTGCCGGAGGCAATGGCACAACTTTGTATGAAGTAAAAAAGAA
>JBBTQE010000021.1:0-1776 GCA_038065775.1 Patescibacteria group bacterium | reverse complement strand
TTTAAGTCCCAACGAAGTTATTAACAAAGTGGTTCCAGCTTAACTTGATTATTTACAAGGCAGGAGCTGATTTAAAAGGCGTACTTATTGTCCGCGTGTATTTTTTGTGCTAAAATATATTCATGTGGTTACTATTAGCCTTGTTGGGCAATTTTATATTAGCCGTGGTGGCTGTAATGGATAAGTTCATTTTGACGAAATCGGTTCCAAAGCCGGCGGTTTTTGTTTTTTATTCAACGGTTTTTGCGATGCCGCTTTTTTTGTTTGTTCCATTTGGCGTGGCGTTTCCAGCGGTGGCAGTTGATTGGTTGATTTTTCTTATTTCAGGGGTATTTTTTTCCATTGGATTGTGGGCCATGTATATTGGTTTTCAAGAAAGCGAGATAAGTCACGTTGGTCCGCTTGTCGGGGCGGCTACATCGTTTTTTGTAATTTTTTTAAGCAGATTTTTTTTATCCGAAATTCTCACAACAATAAAAATTATCGCAATTTTTGTGTTAATACTCGGTTCACTCGCAATTTCTTTTGAAAAAAGCAAAGAGCACAATGGCTGGCATAAGGGGATGCTGTGGGGTGTATTATCAGGATTATTTTTTGCTATTTCTCATGTCGCGGCAAAATACGCCTATGATAAATATGGATTTTACACCGGTTTTATCTGGACAAAAAGCGCGATAGGTCTTGTTGGGTTAGCTATGCTTTTTTTGCCGTCAATTCGCGACTCATTAAAAATTAATAAAAATCATTCTGCGGATAAAAAAGGATTTTTGCCATTGGTTTTAGCTGATAAAGTTTTGGGGATAGCCGGAGTAGTTTTAATTCAATATGCTTTCGCCATTGGCAGTGTTTCGCTTGTGAATGCTTTAGCCGGAGTTCAATACGCGCTTTTAATCATTCTGATCGCCTTGCTTTCAAAATTTTATCCAAAATTATTTAGAGAAAATTATACCGGCATAGAAATTTTCCAAGAGGCCGCGTCAGTTATTATTATCGGGATCGGGCTGTCTATCATGGTGTTTAGTTAGGTCGTTTTTTTATCTGGGGACTGAATTATGAAGAAGTTATTATTGGTCGCGTTGATTGTTACAATATTTGCCATCCTTATAATTTTTTTTCTTCCTAAAAAAAATGAAAATATGATTTACGGTGTTAGTTTCAACCAAGAGTACAATGCCTATCTGGGTTTTGATTTTAAAAAGGTTTTTCATATTATTTTGGATGATTGGAAATTTAGGCATGTTCGTTTATCCGCCCAGTGGAATTTAATAGAGAAAAAACAGGGTGAAATGGATTTTGCGGATCTCGACTGGATGATGGATGAATCGGCGAGTAGAGGAGCGAAAATTGTTTTGGCTATCGGACAAAAAACCCCTCGTTGGCCGGAATGTCATCTTCCGGATTGGGTTGAAAAAATGGAATACCACGAGCGCAGAGAACATTTGTTTAATTTTATATCCGCGGTTATCGCAAGATACAAAGAGCACAAGGCGCTTGAATACTGGCAGGTGGAAAATGAGCCGTTTTTAAGTTTTGGCGCGTGCAAGCCGTTAAAACAGGATGATCTTGCCGAAGAAATACAATTTGTTAAGGCCGCTGATCCATTTCATCAGATTATTGTCACGGACAGCGGCGAATTGAGTTCGTGGAGGAAAACAGCCAAAGCATCTGATATTTTTGGCACAACAATGTATAGAGTTGTTTGGAATAAAACTTTTGGATATTGGAGCTACGACTGGTTGCCGTCATTTGTGTATACCTTAAAATTATGGTTAAATG
>JBBTQE010000020.1:0-2034 GCA_038065775.1 Patescibacteria group bacterium | reverse complement strand
TCAAACAGCTGGAAGGCCCGACAAAAGAGATGTACGGGGCGCTTGTTGAAAGGGCCGTGGAAGAATATGCCGCGAAAAAGGAAATGGCGATTGATATGAAAAACGCGCTATTGCGGGAGTTGAAGAAGAAGTGGTACGAATTGGAGAGGGAAATAAAAAAGAAATAATTTTTAATTTTAATCTCTATGGAGGAAAATTCGTATTCGCCTAAACAAAGCAGTTTGTTAGGCGTAGTTTCTTTGCTTGTGGGAATGGCTCTGCTAATCACCATGATTGTTGGTTTTGTGGTTGTGCTAAGACAGTTGGATAAGGCCAATGATAATACTCAGCTATTGCAGGAAAATATGTTGAGAATGCAGAAGCAGATATCGTCAATGAAGCAGGCGGCTGTGGAGAAAAATGATGAAGAAGCCGCTGTCATGACGGAAAAATTGCTTTTGTCTGAAAATTCTCCGGCAAGATTAGAAATTGGCAAATTTAAAAAAACCGCAACAGGTTTAGTTTTTGTTCAGAATGGTAAGACTATCCAGATAAATGATAAAAAACTGGAAATCTATTCATATTTACCAGACGTAATAAATTCGACATATCCAGGCGTTTTTGATCCGCGAGATGGAAATAAAATCATTTACTCATTAGAAGGTGATTATGGGTTCAACGGTATTTATTCATATGATGTTAATACTAAAAAATCAGAAAAGATTTTTTCCGAAACAATTGATAATGCTACTCTAGATTTGTTTGGATTAAATGCATCAAAATTAGTGATATGGAAGCGCGGAATCGATAATTCACCCGGACCATGTTACTCGCCGGTTTCTAAAAATAATCTAAGCTTGTATTATTTGGATCTAAACAATGTTTCTGCCGGTTTGAAGCATTTTGAACCACCAACATTAGTAATGGAACAGGTGCAAGCCGAAGCCGAGCAGTGCATGAAAGATACATTTTAAAAATAAAAGAGCCGGTATTTTTTTAAGCGGGTTATGGTCGCCACAGCGACCATCCCCGAGTCCTCGCGGACGAGGAAAGCGAAGAAAATTACCGGCTCTTTTTATTATTTTGTTTTTTTAATATCTTCAATGGTCAATTGCAGTTCGCGGTTTCCATTCCACTCGTTCACGCCGATAGAAAATACCATATCAATTTTGTCTCCGGGTTTTAGGCATTGTTTCCAGTTTTCGGAACAGCGGTTGATGTCTCCGAGTCCAAAGCCGATAGTTTTTCGTATCACCTGGGAATCGTGTTTTACCATTAAACGCAAATGTTTGCCGTCCTGCCCAACAGGTTCTATGGCGGCAACAGTCAAGCCATACGCGACATATTTTGGCTCTTCGTTTGCCTGGCCGAACGGCTCAAATTTTTGAAGCAAATCATAAAGTTTCCAGTTTACTTCATTCAAATTAACTTCCGCGTCCACGGCGATTTGCGGAACAAGCGCGACGCCGGATGTTTGCGCCAAAACAAGTTCGGATAATTTTGTTTTGAATTCTTCCAGTTTATTTTTATCTTTTAAAGTAAATCCGCAAGCCGCAGGATGCCCGCCGAATTTATCAAATAATTCAGGCGCGCTTTGCAGAGCGGCGATCAAATTGAATTCTCGGATGCTTCTGCCGGAACCAAAAATTTCTTTATCTGTTTCACCCATTACTATGGCCGGTTTATAAAATTCGTCTTTCAGTTTTCCGGAAATAAGACCCAAAATTCCGGTTGGCCATCCCTTGCCCAGAATAAAGATCGCCGGGTTTTTTTCTTGTCCGGTTTCTTTTATTTGTTTCCGCGCTTCATTAGTGTGTTGTTCGGTCAGTTTTTGCCGATCGGAATTATTTTTGTTTAATTGCAAAGCCAGCGCTTCGGCTTCTTTTTCATCACTTGCCACCAATAAAGCAAAGGCGGTGTTGGCATGATCCATCCGGCCGGCCGCGTTTAAGCGCGGCACGATTTGGAATCCAACGGTAAACGCGTCGTAGGCGCCATGCTTTGGGTTGCCGTTCGCGTCCGATATTCCAGAAGCGATAAGAAGTTTTTTCAGCC
>JBBTQE010000019.1:0-51878 GCA_038065775.1 Patescibacteria group bacterium | reverse complement strand
TGGAGACAATCAGCGTACCGCCGAGGCTATTGCCCGAGAGGTGGGCATTGACCGTACCCTCGCCGAGGTGCTCCCGGAACATAAAGCTCAAGAAGTCAAGAAGCTACAGGCAGAGGGAAAGGTGGTAGCTATGGTCGGTGATGGGATAAACGATGCTCCAGCGCTGGCTCAGGCTGATGTGGGTATAGCGATGGGAAGCGGAACAGATGTGGCTATGGAAACCGGCGGGATTGTGATTATCAAAGACGATCTGCGCGATGTTTTAACGGCGATAAGTTTGAGTAAACAGACAGTTCAAAAAATAAGACAAAATATGTTTTTTGCCTTGTTTTACAATGTGGCCGGAATACCAATCGCGGCGCGCGTGTTTGCGGCGTTTGGTTTGGTTTTAAAACCGGAATTGGCCGGACTGGCAATGGCCATGAGTTCGATTTCCGTAGTAAGCAATTCTTTATTGCTTAAACGGTTTAGGCCGGGTCGCGCGAATGTTTTATCTATGCTTGCCCCGGTAATAATGGGAGCGTTATTTATCTTCTTATTTCTGCAATTTGCCAAGTGGAGCGGTGGAATGAAGTAAAATAATTCAACCCCTCATTTAGAGGGGTTGAATATTCTCTCTCTTGGCTCTTTCGGCTAAGTTAATCAAGTTAACTTGGCTGAAAGAAGCAAGCCAAGAGAGGCTAGAAGGAGTATGCGGTTCTAGCCGCGCTTATCCGGACGCGCGGTCTCGAACAGGATGTATTTGAGCTCCGCCAGCGCCCTTCTTCCGAGGGCTGGGAGCCCTTTGAGCTTCCCCGCTGTCACATCGACAGCATTGGCGAAGCGCCATAATGCGCCGCCACACCTGGAATTGCGGTTCTTGCGCATCAACGAGTCTGCAATCGCGGCCAGTGCCGCAGCTGCCACATTTTCCATGAATCCCTCCTCGGCCTATAGTTAATCACCATAAAGTCGGATTGTCAATTCTTAAACCAAACTATGGATTTACTGCTGCATATTGATGAGATTTTTTTAAAAGGCGCTAATCAGCCATTTTTTTATCGGTGTTTAAAAAATAATCTTTCACAACTTTTTACCAATATTAAAGCGAGCAGGGTTGAGGGGGGTATTTTGATTGAAGATTTTAATAAGGAAGAGACTGGCAGATTGTCGTTTGTGCCAGGCATTGCCAATTTTGCCGAGGTTTTAAAATGCGAACATGATCTGCGGAAAATTAAAATGGCAGTTGATTGCTTGATTAATAATGCCAACGCGGGCAGTTTTCGAATATCGGCCGAGCGTTCATATAAAAAATTTGAATTTTCATCCATGGAAATTGAACATCAGATTGGCGCGTATGTGCAAAAAAAAACCGGTTGGAAAGTAAATTTAAAAAATCCAAATTTAACAATACATATTTCAGTGTCAAAAAAGTGCGTCTATGTTTTTGTCAATAAAATTGAAGGAGCCGGCGGATTGCCAACCGGATCGTCCGGAAAAGTGCTGTGTTTGCTTTCAGGTGGCATTGATAGTCCGGTGGCGGCTTATAAAATGATGGTGAGAGGCGCAGAAGTTGGATTAATTCATTTTCAAAATCAGACCAAAGTAGAGGAGGAAGTGGGGCAGAAAATATTTGACTTGGCAAAAAAACTTGCCGGATTTCAGCCGCGGATTAAATTATATATTGTGCCTTTTGCCGAATTGCAAAAACAGATAATAATGAAAATTCCTTCGCAGTACAGAATGATAATCACCCGCAGGTTATTTTTTAGGATTGCCGAACTGGTGGCGGCAGATGATCAATATCTTGCTTTGGCAACAGGCGATTCGCTCGGTCAGGTGGCATCGCAAACATTGGAAAATCTGAATGTTGTTTACAGCGCAAGTAAGATGTTGAAGCTGGCGCCATTGATTGGGGCGAACAAAAGAGATATAATGTCTTTGTCAAAAAAAATAAACACTATGGAAATTTCAAGCCGTCCATACGAGGATTGCTGCAGCCTATTTGTGGCAAAACATCCCGTAACGAACGCAAAGTTAAATGATGTTCTGCGTCTGGAAAATAATATTGATCTCGCCGAACTTGACAAAGTTGAGAAGATATCATACTCTATTAGTATAGTTTAATATGTCAAACGAAATTGTTTTTGATATTGAAACACAAAACACATTTGCCGAAGTTGGGAATGATTTTAAAAAATTTAAAATTTCGGTTGTTTCAATCTATTCGTATGCGACAGATTCCTATCAGAGTTTTGTGGAAAATGAGCTGCCAAAGCTTTGGGTCATATTTGAAAAAGCCGATAGAATAATCGGCTATAACAGCGAGCATTTTGATTTGCCAATATTAAACAACTACTACCCGGGTGATTTATCGCGGATCAGCCATCTTGATTTAATGAAAATTATAAAAGAAAATGTGGGCGTAAGATTAAAATTAAGCGATGTCGCGGAAGCCACGCTTGATAACATCACAAAAAGCGCCGACGGTTTGCAGGCGATTCGTTGGTGGAAAGAAGGCAAGATTGGAGAAATAAAAAAATATTGCGAGCAGGATGTGAAAGTCACTAAAGAATTATATGAGTTTGGGAAAAATAATAAACAGCTTTTTTACAAATCTTTAACCGGCGAAACATTGCCTTTTGCCGTTAATTTTGACGCGCCAATCGCGAGAACTAATTCCGCGACCGCGAATCTTAATTTAACTCTGCCTTTTTAATCATCAATATTTATGATTAAATTAAAAAAGGAAACTGATTATGCGGTGGTTCTGGTCCAATACTTGATAAGGAACAAAGATCGGCGCATCAGCCTTCGAGAATTTTCAAATGTGTCAGGGATTTCTTTTTGGTTTTTGCAAAAAATAGCGAGAAAATTAAATTCGGCTGGAATCATAAAAGCTGAACAAGGAGTGAATGGCGGGTATAAAATTACCGCGCCTATCTTCAAACTTAATCTTTATAAAATTGTAGAAGCAATGGAAGGAGCGCCGGCGCTGACATCATGCGCCTGTGATTTGAATAAATCTTGTTTTGACGGCAAAAGTTGCGCTTTTAAATCATCTGCCGTTAAATTAAATAAACAGATAATAAAAATGTTGCAAAAGGTCAAGGTTGCCATATAAAACATGCTTAAAAAACCGAAAAAAATTAGAGAAGTCTACGCAGACCACGCGGCTACCACTTATATTGATTCACGCGTTTTTTTGGCGATGAAGCCGTATCTTACAGAACATTTTGGCAACCCATCTTCGCTTTATGGAATAGGGCGAATAGCGAATGGCGTGCTTAATGACAGCAGGCGAAAAATTGCGGGATTGATTCATGCTTTGCCGGAAAATATAATATTCACGGGAAGCGGCACTGAATCCGACAATATGGCTGTGTTCGGCATCGCGCGCGTCAACGAGAAGCATGGTAAGCATATAATTTCAACGTCGATTGAGCATCACGCCGTTCTGCATCCTCTGGAGGAATTGCGAAAACAAGGCTGGGAAATTACATATATTTCAACAAACAAACAAGGAGTTGTGAAGGCGGAAGATGTTATCAGGGCAGTTCGGCCGGATACTGTTTTGATTACTATAATGTACGCGAATAATGAAGTTGGTTCAATTCAGCCAGTCGCAGAAATCGGTCGTAAATTGCTTCAATTGAGAAAAGAAACGAGCAAGCCTTATCCATTTTTTCATACTGACGCTTGTCAGGCCGCGGGGTATCTTGATTTGGATGTTGAAAAACTTCATGTTGATTTGATGACGATAAACGCGGGGAAAATTTATGGCCCAAAAGGAATCGGCATGCTTTATGTAAGAAGGGCGGTCGCGCTTAAACCGATTATTTTTGGCGGCGGACAGGAGCGAAAGATGAGGTCTGGAACTGAAAATGTCGCAGGTATTGTTGGATTGGCCAAAGCCTTTGAACTCGTTCAGCAAAATAGACAAAAAGAATCAGAGAGAATCAGAGGATTGGCAAAATATTTTTGGGAGTTGATTCAAAAAGAAATTCCAAAAGTAAAGTTAAACGGACCTGAAATTGGAGATGGCAGGCTCGCAAATAATCTAAACATTACAATTATGGATATTGAAGGCGAGGCGATGCTTTTATATTTGGATGAGTATGGCATAATGTGTTCCACGGGTTCGGCTTGCACATCGGAATCTTTGGAGCCGTCGCATGTTTTAAGAGCCATGGGGTTGCCTTACGAGTATGCTCACGGGAGTTTGAGGTTCAGTTTTGGTCGTTGCAATTCAAAAAATGACGTTGATTATATTATGGAGTATTTGCCGGGAATAATTAAAACTTTGCGTGAAATTTCACCAGTTAATTTATCGGCGCGAATTCACGCGCGATACAAATGATAATTATGCCAGATGAATCTCAAAAAAAAGACGACCTTTCCGAGTCAGTTGATATACGTTCAGGAGACGGCGGGGGATGGCTGTATTCCGATATAGTGAAGGATCATTTTTTTAATCCCCGGAATTTTATGCAGTATGGAGAGGAGGAAAAATTCAAATTCAACGGCATGGGTAGAGTTGGTTCGCCCGCATGCGGCGACGAAATGGTTTTGTGGCTTAATATTGATTTAGAGACTGAAAAGATTGAAGAGTGCAGATGGAGAACATTCGGCTGCGGCAGCGCGATTTCTTCCACTTCGGTTTTAAGCGAGATGATAACCGAAAACGGCGGCATGAAAATTGAGGATGCGATTAAAATCAAACCTCAAGATATTTTAGTTCGCCTTGGTGGGCTTCCGGATAGAAAAATTCATTGTTCCGTGTTGGGAGATAAGGCGCTTCAAGCCGCGATAAACGATTACTTTCGCAATACGGACCAACATGGTAGAATAATTGTCGCCGGCGCCAAGATTATTGATCCGGATTTTAATATTACCGATCACGATATTGAAGAGGCGGTTTTGGAAGGGGCGCGGACAATTGAGGATTTACAAAAAAAATTAAAAGTGGCGGTTTTTAACAAAGAAGCATTGCCTGCCGCGGAGGATTTACTTCGTTTTTACACGGAAAAATATTATGGCGCGCTAAATTAATCAAGTGGGTTATGAAAATAACAGTAGATGCGGAGAAATGCATTGGTTGCGGCACTTGCCCCGCATTGTGTCCAAATGTTTTTAAAATGAACGAGGGAAATAAAGCCGTGATAATTGATTTGGCCGGCGATACTATTGAAAATATTAAAATGGCGGCCGATGCTTGCCCAACGCAGGCCATAATTGTAGAGGAGTAATTATGAAATTTGAAATTGAAGATTTGATTAAAATAGTTATTTTCCCATTCATTGTATTTATATTTAGCTATACTTTAGCCATTTTCAATGTGTACGATTTTTATTTGTGGCTGAATCGGTTTGCTCATTTTTTAGGAGGATTGGGCATGGCAATAAGCGGTTATTATATTTTGAATTTGGCAAAAAGAGCTGGTTATTTGAAAATTAATCGCATTCTCATTGACGCCGCGCTCATTGTTTTTTTTGTGATGACTGCCGCCGTTGTTTGGGAATTTTACGAATATTTGTCTGATGTGTATCTTTTTACCCATTCTCAGCCGAATGTCGCAGATGTTATCAAGGATCAGTTTATGGGAATGCTTGGCGCAGTGTTTTTCGCGATCGGTTTGTTGGTCTCTAAGATCAGCCTAATCCGACGCCCAAGCGTTCAAATTCAAGCTGAAAAAATCAAAATTAAAACAGCTGTCAAATAATTGCTTTTCTTGGAATATTTTGATAATATAGATGGGTTATGATTGGACAATTATTTGTTGTTGCCACGCCCATCGGGAATTTAAGCGACATCACTTTGCGCGCGCTGGAAACATTGAAAAATGTTGATTTTATTTTATGCGAGGACACGCGAGTAACGAAAAATTTGTTGGATCATTATCAGATTAGCAAACCGCTCATGAGCTACCACCAGCACTCTGAAATGAAAAAAATTAAAGAAATTATTGCGATGTTGGAAGAAGGCAAAAATTTAGCACTAGTCACTGATGCGGGGACACCGGGAATAAGTGACCCGGGAGGAGTGCTGATTAATCAAATTTATAAAAGTTTACCCGAAGCGCAGGTTGTTCCGATTCCAGGTCCTTCGGCCGCGATTTCCGCTCTATCAATTTCCGGATTTCCCACAGACAAGTTTGTGTTCATGGGCTTCCCTCCGCATAAAAATAAGCGCCAAAAATATTTTAAAGAAGTTGCCGGCGCGGAATACACAGTTGTGTTTTATGAATCCGGCCATAGAATAAATAAATGTCTGCAAGAATTGAAAGAAGTTTTAAGCCCGGACAAGCAACTCATGGTCTGTCGAGAGCTCACAAAAAAATTTGAAACCATTTACAGGGGATGCATTGATAAGATTATTGAACAAATGAAAGAAGAAAGAGGGGAGTTTGTAATTGTGATCAATGGTTTATGATACTGGATATTATCGACTGGCTCAAGTATGAGATTGTCTGCGGTTTATTTTATGCCGGGTTTTATTTAGGGTATGAGAAAATTTTTGGAATTAAGCCGTCTTTTGTCGTTAATATTATATTTTTTATTTTCGCATTATTAATTGGTAGCATCATCCTGGGTTGGTTTGAAAAAAAACAGACGGTTAATTATCAAAGTTATGAAAAATAAATACTATCTCACCACCGCCATTCCATACGCCAACGCGGATCCGCATATCGGGTTTGCCTTGGAGTTGTTGTACGCGGATGTAATGGCGCGCTATCAGAAATTGATTGGCAAAGACGTGTATTTTTTAACCGGCACGGACGAGCACGGGCAAAAAATGTTAAAGACAGCGAAAGAAGCCGGACAATCCGTTGAAGATTTTGCCAAAGAAAAATCAGCGGTTTATCAGATGCTTGCCGATGAGTGGAATGTTATCAATGACGATTTTGTTCGCACAACCGAAGAGCGCCATATAAAATCCGCGCAGGAATTTTGGCGCCGGTCGCTTGAGACAGGCGACATTTATAAAAAAAGTTATTCAGGATTGTATTGCGTCGGTTGTGAAGCGTTTAAAACAGAAAAGGATCTCGTTAGTGGCAAATGCCCGGATCACAACAAGGCGCCGGAAATTTTATCCGAAGAAAATTATTTTTTCCGCTTGTCAAAATATCAAGAGCCGTTGCAATTTTTCTTTGAACAAAATCCCGGGTTTGTTTATCCGGCGCATCGTTTTAAGGAAATGAAAAATATTTTAAAAGAAGGACTGGAAGATGTGAGTGTCTCCAGAAACAAAGAAAAGTTGCCATGGGGCATTCCGGTTCCAGACGACGATACGCAAGTGATGTATGTTTGGTTTGACGCGCTGACAAATTATATTACCGCGCTCGGCTGGGGGACCAAAAAAGATAAACTTTTTAAGCAATATTGGCCGGCTGACGCGCATGTGATAGGAAAAGAAATTAACCGCTTCCATTCTTTGTTATGGCCAGCGATGCTGATGTCCGCCGGAGTTGATCTGCCGAAACAAATCGCTGTTCACGGTTGGATGACGGTTGATGGACAAAAAATGAGCAAGACGATCGGCAATGTCATCAATCCGCTTGAACTCACGGATAAGTATAATTTGGATGCGGTTAGATACTTTTTGATGCGCGAAATAGCTTTTGATAATGATGGCGATTTTTCCAATGCAAAATTTTTGGAAAGATATAACGCGGATTTGGCAAATGGCATTGGAAATCTTTCCAATAGAATTTTGACAATGATTGAAAAGTATTGCGAAGGAGTTGTACCCAAAACAGTTGAGGTGAATAAAGAAATAATTGATTTCGCGAAAAAGACAAGTGATGAATATAATGAAATGATGTTGATTTGGCGTTTTGATCGCGCGTTGGAAAGCGCGTGGAAGTTTGTGTCTTATTGCGATCAGATGATTTCAGATAAACAGCCGTGGGTTATGGTTAAGGAAGGAAAAAACGCGGAGGTTTGCGACATGTTGCATCATTTGGCCGAGGGTTTGAGGCACATTGCGGTGATGATTTGGCCGGTGATACCGGAGACATCTGAAAAAATATTTGTTCAGCTCGGCTTGGATGTGTCCAAAGAATTAGCCAAACCGTTGTCAGAACTTCAAAATTGGGTTCAGCTAACGGTTGGTAATAAAATTAACAAAGAAGGGCAACTTTTTCCGCGATTATTGTAATGTCATTGCGAGCCCCGCCTCTGCGCGGGATAAATTCCGCGAAGCAATCTAGTTGTATTTAAATAATTTTATTATGTCTATATTTGATATAGTTTTAATTATAATCATAAGCGGCTTTGGGTTATTTGGATTATGGTTTGGCCTATTGCATACAGTTGGCTCTTTGCTCGGCACGGTGTTTGGTGTTTATTTGGCAAGCAGATATTACGAGCCGATCGCCAATTGGGTTATAAATTTTACGAGTTGGAATCAAAATCACGTTAAAGTAGTAATTTTTGTAATTGTTTTTTTAATAATCGCGCGGCTTGTCGGATTTGTGTTTTGGATTATGCAAAAAGTTTTAAGCATTTTTACCAAGCTTCCATTTATACGAGGTCTTGATAAAATAGCCGGTCTTATTTTTGGTATTTTTGAAGGCGCTTTGGTAGTCGGAATTTCCTTGTATTTTATTTCCAGATTTCCGCTCGGTTCATTTTTTATGAATGCTTTGGGCGAGTCGCAGTTCGCTCCGCCGCTGGTTAAGCTAGCTTCCATTTTAGTGCCGTTGTTTCCCGAAGCGCTGAAAATGTTGCGAAGCACGGTGGACGGGATAATATAAGATATGTTAGACACCCACTGCCATATACAATTTAGCGCGTATAAAGACGACGCGGACGAAGTAATTAAACGTTGCGTTGAAAAAAATGTAATCTTGAACGCGGTCGGATCGCAAAGAGACACGAGCGCCCGGGCGGTAGAATACGCGGGAAAATACGATAATATTTATGCCACGGTCGGATTGCATCCGATCCATCTTTTTAAATCGCGCGTTGACGAAGCGGAAGCAAAGTTTGAGTCGCGCGAAGAAGAATTTGATTATGAATATTACAAAAAGCTGGCGAAGAATAAAAAAGTAATCGCGATAGGGGAGTGTGGGTTGGATTTTTTTCATCTGCCGAAAGGAGTTGGCGGGGAGGAAGTTTTGAAAAAACAAAAGGAGATATTCCTAGCCCAGTATAATTTAGCCAAAGAACTTGGCTTGCCATTAGTCATACACGTTAGAGAAGCGCATGAAGAAATGATTGGGTTGTTGCGGTATCTTGTCATTCCGAGCGAGCAAAGCGACGAGGAATCTCTGTCCAAAAATACAACCGACAGAAATCCTTCACATGCGTTCGGGATGACAAAATCTACCATCCGCGGCGTTATTCACTGCTATACAAGTAATTGGGAAATTGCCGAGCAGTATTTGGATTTGGGATTATATCTTGGTTTTACCGGCGTTATCACATTCCCGCCCAAAAAAACCGATCCGCAAACACAATTGGACTTGCTTGAAGTTGTTGAAAAGTGTCCGCTTGAGCGGATGTTGGTGGAAACAGACGCGCCATATTTGGCTCCGCAGGCCTATCGAGGCCAGCGTTGCGAGCCATGGATGGTGGAAGAAGTGGCGAAAAAGATTGCGGAGATAAAAGGCGTTCCCGAAGAAGCGGTCTTAAACAAAACAACAGAAAATGCGAAGAAATTGTTCAAAATATCTTAATATTCAGATATTTCGGTATTCAATTATAGTGAATTTAAAAAAGCCTTGACTTTACCGGGTTTTTTTTGTAAAATATTGGCGTCGTTTAATGATTGTAATATGGATGAAAAAATCCCGCAAAAATCAAAGAGTAGAGAATATTACTTGTTTGCATTCAAGATAATGGGGGATTTTGGCGCATCAATCGCAATTCCGGTAATTTTGTTTGTGCTGGCCGGCCAATATTTGGATGAAAAATATCGCCGCGGTCCGCTATTCACGATTTTAGGATTTGTTCTTGCCGCGCTTATTTCTGTAAAAATAATCCACAAAAAAGCAAAAAATTACGGAGAAGAGTATAAGAAGTTGGGTAAGTAAAATTTAATTGTCATGCTGAACTTGTTTCAGCATCTGAAATTACAGTAGATCCCGAAACAAGTTCGGGATGACACAGAAAACTATGGAATTTCACATACCAACATTAGCGCCAGAAACCCTATTTCATATTGGAAAACTGCCAATTACCAATACTATTATTAATACGTGGCTGGCGATTATTATTTTCCTAGTGCTAGGGTTGACTATCCGCAAGAGATTGAGCGTCAAACCCGGAAAAATGCAAAACTTCATGGAATTTTTTTTAGAAAAACTTCTTGGATATTTTGACAGAGTGACCGGAGACAGAAAAAAGACAATGCGCTTTTTGCCGATTGTCGGATCCGTCTTCTTTTTTATTTTACTCTCCAACTGGCTCGGCCTATTGCCGGGAACCGGAAGTATTAAGCTTGGCCAGAGCATGTTGCTTCGCCCCGCCAACACCGATTTAAACCTTACGGCGGCAATGGCGGTCGTTGCCGTGCTCTCGTCCCATGTTTTTGGTTTTATAACCGTAGGCGTGTTTACTCATCTAAACAAATTTATTCAAATCGGGACGTTTTTTAAAAGTTTAACAAAAGGTCCGGTTGCGATTTTTACCGCCGTAGTTGAATTGGCCGTAGGACTCATAGAAATCATCAGCGAAATTGCAAAAATCTTGTCTCTTTCGCTTAGGTTGTTTGGAAATATTTTTGCCGGCGAAGTTTTAATTTCCGTAATCAGCAGTATCGCCGCGCTTTTGGTGCCTGCGCCGTTTATGATGCTGGAGGTTTTGGTTGGATTGATTCAGGCCAGCGTGTTTACAATGTTAACATTGGTTTATTTAACCATAATGTCCACGGCGCCGCATGGCCACGAAGAAAAAGACAGCCATAAAACGCGCGCAGAGCCGACTTTAACACATTAATTAGGTCGATTAATTTTTAAAGATGCCATTTGCGAGGTTAAATATATTATTCCCTCGAACGGATGGTGTCTGAAAGGTAAAAATCGTATGGAGCACGAATCAGTGGTCGCGTTGGTAAAGGGTTTGACAATGGCCATCGGCGGCTTTGGGCCTGCCTTGGCTATCGGCAATCTTGTTGCCAAAGCCATGCAAGCCATCGGTCGCAACCCGGAGGCATCGGACAAATTATTCGTTCCGATGTTGCTCGGCGCCGCGTTTGCCGAAGCCATCGCTATTTATGCGTTGGTCGTTGTTTTCACATTGAAGTAATTCAACTCATTGGGTTCATAAGAGCCCAATGGAATTGACTTATTTAAAATGTCATCCTGAATGTAATGAAGGATATCTGTCTGTATTATCAGAACCAGTAGAGAGAGATTCTTCGTTTCACTCAGAATGACAAAATAAAATATATGAATTTTATTGAAACTGTATACGCGTCAGAACCTATTAAAAAAGCCGTAGAGGGCGCAGGGCATGCCACCGAAGCCGCAGCTGATGGCGGAGTGCTGGCCTCCCTCGGCATTAACGGCACACTATTTATTTTTCAGTTAATCAATTTTATCGCGGTTGCTTTGATTTTATGGTTTTTAATTCTTAAACCGCTTACAAAAAAGATGGCCGAAAGGCAAAAAATGATTGATGCCAGTATTGAAAATTCCAGAAAAGTTGAAACAAATTTAATGATGAGTGAAAGAAAATTTCAAGAAAGGGTTGATGACGCAAAAGTTGAAGCGAATAAAATAACTGAGAAAGCCCAACAGGAAGCCGTAAAATTGGGCGATGATATGAAGGTGAAAGCCAAGGAAGACATAGAATTGCTTGTGGAGCAGGCAAGAAAAAATATCAAAGCCGAACGCGATGAATCAATTAACGAAGTAAGGGAGCAGGCCGCGAATTTAGTAGTCATGGCCACGGAAAAAATTCTTTCCAGCAAATTGGATTCAACAAAAGATAAAAAAATTATTGAAGAAGCGGTAGAAAGCATGAAGATCTAATTGGTATGAAAAAAAGCAACAAACAATACGCAAAAGCGTTGTATGAGGTGTCAAAAGACGCGCCAAAGAATCATTTGGATGAAGTCGCGAAACAATTTTTGTCATTGCTTTTAAAAGATAGAAAGTTAAAGAAAATTGAATATATAATAGATGAATTTGAAAGGTACTCAAAAAATCAGGATGGCATTAAAGAGGTTGAAGTTGAGTCAGCCGGCGAGTTAAGCAAAATAACATTAAGCAAAATTAAAAAAACATTCGGAGACAACGCGGAGATAAAAGAAACAACGAATCCGAATTTGATTGGCGGAATCAGAATAAAAGTTGATAATATCGTTTACGACGCGAGTTTAAAAAAACAATTATCAAGATTAAAAAATCAATTAATTTAAATAGATATGTCAACCAATTCCATTGTTGAAGAATTGAAAAAAAATATTTCTCTTTTTCAAAAAGAAGTTGAAAAAGAAGAAACCGGTAAAGTTATAGAAGTAGGCGACGGCATCGCGCGTCTTTCCGGTTTAACAAAAATTCAAGCCAGCGAAATGATTGAGTTTGAAGGCGGAACTTTTGGTTTGGCGCTAAATCTTGAGGAAGAAACCGTAGGTTGCGTGTTGCTTGGAGAATATAAACATATTAAAGAAGGGGATACTGTAAAAAGAACGGGCAGAATTTTGTCTGTGCCGGTCGGAGAAGAATTGATTGGGCGTGTTGTTAATCCTCTGGGTCAAGCAATTGATGGTGGAAAAGATATTAAATCCTCAAGGTTTTATCCGATTGAAAAAATTGCTCCGGGCGTAATGAAACGTCAGCCGGTAACACAACCGGTGCAAACAGGTATTAAAGCGATTGACGCTATGATTCCAATCGGACGCGGACAGCGAGAGCTTATTATCGGCGATCGCCAAACCGGAAAAACCGCGGTTGCGATTGATACTATTATCAACCAAAAAGGCAAGGACATGATTTGTGTTTATGTTGCCATTGGTCAAAAAGAATCTAAGGTTGCGCGTATCGTCGCCAAACTGAAAGAAGCGGGCGCTATGGATTACACGATTGTTGTCGTCGCAGGCGCGTCACAACCGGCCTCGTTGGCATACATCGCCCCTTACGCCGGTGTTGCTATGGCCGAGTATTTTATGGATCAGGGCAAAGATGTTTTATGCGTTTATGACGATTTGTCCAAACAGGCATGGGCATACCGCGAGATTTCGCTTTTGCTCCGCAGACCACCTGGCCGTGAGGCATACCCAGGCGATGTTTTCTATTTACATTCAAGATTATTGGAACGCGCTTGCCGCAGAAACGAAGAATCCGGGGGCGGATCTATCACCGCTTTGCCTATAATCGAAACACAGGCAAGCGATGTGACAGCGTACATCCCGACAAACGTGATTTCCATTACCGATGGCCAGATTTTTTTGGAAACCGACTTGTTCTACCGGGGCATCCGTCCTGCTTTGAATGTCGGTATTTCTGTGTCACGCGTTGGCGGAGCCGCTCAAATTAAACCAATGAAAAAAGTTGCAGGCAAATTGAAATTGGCAATGGCGCAATTTAGAGAACTGGAAGCGTTTGCGCAGTTTGCCAGCGATTTGGATCCGGAAACAAAGAAACAGATTGACCGCGGTCAACGCATTACAGAGCTTTTGAAACAGCCACAGTACCAACCGGTTGCGGTTGAAGATCAAGTTGCTGTTATTTATGCGGCGAACAATGGGTTTTTTGACAGCGTTGCGGTAAAAGATATTCCGGTCGCTGAAAAAAAGTTCGCGGATTTTATGCGCAAGGGCAAAAGACAGCTGTTAAATAAAATTTCCGCAGGCGAGTGGGACGAAAAAATTGAAGCGGAATTAAAGTCGGCTTGCGAGGAGTTTAAGAAGTAGTTTATTATCAGTTGTCATTCTGAGCATACGAAGAATCTCTGTCTTGTTCGTCAAAACAATATGGACAGAGATCCTTCACTGCGTTCAGGATGACAGAATTATATGGCCGTAAACACCAAAGCAATCAAACGAAGAATAAAATCCGTCGGAAGCACGCGAAAGATTACGAAAGCGATGGAAATGGTCGCGGCGGCAAAAATGAGAAAAGCCGTCAGCGCTGCTTTGGATACTCGAAATTACGCAACGCTTGCTTGGGATTTGCTTGTTCATCTTTCGCAAGGAGAAAAAATGCAAATCCCGTTGCTTGAAGCCAGACAGGTAAAAAAAGTTTTGGTAATCATGATAACATCAAACAGGGGATTGTGCGGAAGTTTTAATTCAAACATCATCAGAAAAACATCCGAGCAATTAAAAGATCCAAAAAATATCAGCAGACAAAGAGTTAGTGGAAGAGTAGTCGCGCCAAGCGATAAAATTGAAGTTGATGTAATTGGCATCGGAAAAAAAGGCGCGGATTTTGCGAAAAAAATGGGGTATAATTTAATCGCATCATTTACAAATTTGTCTGATACCCCTAACATGAATGATGCCTTGCCGATCGGAAGAATGGTCGTTAATGATTATGAAAACAAGGTCTACGACAAAGTTATCGTCGCATACACGGATTTTAAATCCACAATCGCGCAAATCGCGAAATTAAGACAGGTTTTGCCTATTTCAGAAGTTGATCTTGAAAAGATGTTAAATGAAATTGAAGAGGTAAGCAAATCTCACGAACAAAAAACGGAGATTGAATTAGGCAATTATCTTTTTGAACCAAACAAACTGGATGTTTTAAAAATAATTTTACCGCGTCTGGTTGAGATGCAAATTTATCAGGCGATGTTGGAGTCGTCCGCCAGCGAACACAGCGCCAGAATGGTGGCGATGAGGAGCGCGAGCGACGCGGCTGAAGATATGATCAAAGAATTAAATTTGAATTTTAATAAAGCCAGGCAAGCAGGCATTACGCAAGAAATTGCGGAAATAGCAGGCGGCGCCGCGGCATTGGAATAATTCATATTACAATTTGTCATCCTGAGCGAAGCGAAGGATCTCTGTCGGTTGGCCAATTGGACAGAGATTCCTCACTGCGTTCGGAATGACAGCTAAAAAATAATTAACCAAACCTTATGAACAAAGGAACAGTATCCCAAATTATCGGTGTAGTGGTTGATGTGAATTTTCCGGAAAAATTACCGGACCTTTTTAACGCCTTGGAAGTTAAGATGCCAAACGGCGAGACCTTGGTGCTTGAAGTCCAGCAGCATTTGGGCTCTAACAATGTCCGTACGGTCGCTATGAGCACCACAGACGGCCTGCAGAGGGGAGCCGAAGTAGTTGACGTGGGCAAGCCAATTTCCGTTCCAGTAGGCTCTGCTACGCTTGGCAGAATGTTTAACGTAACAGGCGAGGCGATTGATGGCTTGGGCAAGGTCAAAAATGAAAAGACCTATCCTATTCACAGAAAAGCGCCGAGTTTTAAAGACCAATCAACAAAAACCGAAATTTTGGAAACCGGCATTAAAGTTATTGACCTGATTTGCCCATTCTTGAAAGGCGGAAAAATTGGTTTGTTCGGCGGAGCTGGCGTAGGCAAGACTGTAGTCATTCAGGAACTTATCCGTAACATCGCGCAGGAACACGGCGGATATTCCATGTTTGCCGGAGTAGGCGAGAGAAGCCGCGAAGGCAATGATTTGTATCGCGAAATGAAAGAATCGGGCGTATTGGAAAAAACCGCGCTTGTTTTCGGTCAGATGAATGAACCGCCTGGGGCCCGTGCTCGTGTCGCTTTAACAGCGCTTTCAATGGCCGAATATTTTCGTGATGAAGAAGGAAAAGATCTTCTGCTTTTCATTGATAACATTTTCCGTTTCACTCAAGCCGGCTCCGAGGTCTCCGCCTTGCTTGGCCGCATGCCATCAGCAGTAGGTTACCAGCCGACACTGGCGACAGAAATGGGCGCTTTGCAGGAAAGAATCACATCAACTGACAAGGGTTCAATCACGTCTGTGCAGGCCGTTTATGTTCCGGCAGACGACTTAACCGATCCGGCGCCAGCGACAACATTCGCGCACTTGGATTCAACAGTCGTATTAAATCGCTCGCTTTCCGAATTGGGTATTTATCCGGCAGTAGACCCACTTGATTCAAGCTCAACGGTTTTAGATCCGCTTATTGTTGGCGAAGGACACTACCGCACCGCGCTTGAAGTCCAGCGTGTTTTACAAAGATACAAGGATTTGCAGGATATTATTGCCATTTTGGGCATGGAAGAATTATCAGATGAAGATAAATTAACCGTCTCTCGCGCGAGAAAAATTCAAAAATTCTTGTCACAGCCATTCTTTGTCGCGGAAACATTCACTGGTACGGAAGGAAAATATGTGAAATTATCCGACACTGTTCGCGGGTTTAGAGAAATTTTGGACGGTAAACATGATGATAAATCAGAGCAGATGTTTTATATGAAGGGTGGTATTGATGATATTAAGTAGTATGCTTAAATTCAGAATCGTCACTCCGGAAAAAATTGTTTACGAAAATGAAATTTTTCAGGTATCCATTCCAACCACGAGTGGCGAAATTACTGTTCTTAAAAATCACATTCCACTGGTTTCCGTTTTGGCTTCGGGCGAATTAAAAATAAAAGATAAAGACGGCGAGCATCACATTGCGGTTTCAAGCGGATTTATTGAGGTGAGAGGAAACAACGAGGTCATAATTTTGGCCGATAGTGCCGAAAGAGCCGAAGAAATTGATTTGGAAAAAACGGAAGAGGCGCGCAAACGAGCCGAAGAACAAATGAAAAATATTAAAAATGTTCAAGATGTTGACTTTGCCAAACTGCAGGCGTTGATCGATAGAGAAGTGAACAAGATGCGAGTGGCGAAAAAGTATAGAAAATAATCAAAAATCCGGCCTCGCGCCGGGTTTTTTGTCTATTGCGAAAATTTTGTTTTGGGCTTAATATATAGGTGGATACTAATCTTTTTTATGACCGATCGACCAAAAGTGGGGATTGGAGTAATCATTATAAAAGACGGAAAGGTCCTTTTTGGTAAAAGAAAAAACGCTCATGGCGAAGGGGCGTGGTGCGTGCCCGGCGGACATTTGGAATATGGAGAATCATGGGAACAATGTTCCCGTCGCGAGACAATGGAAGAGGCCGGTATTGAAATAAAAAATTTGCGTTTCGGCTCCGTCGTAAACGATATTTTTGAAGTGGAACAAAAACATTACATTACAATTTACATGGTTGCGGATTTCGCGTCAGGCGAAGTCAAAACAATGGAACCGGAAAAATGCGAAGGGTGGGACTGGTTTGATTGGAATAATTTGCCACAGCCGCTTTTTTTACCCACTCAAAATTTGTTAAAACAAAATTTTAATCCATTATTTTAAACTGCATGAAATTTAAACTCCTATCAATTATTATCATAACTTTATTTTTGAGCGGTTGCGCATTGCTGAAACAAACAAGCCAAGTGGCCGGCAATAAACTGGACTTGAGCAATCAGCAATTAAAAAAAGTTCCCGAGCATGTTTTTAACCAAACAAATTTGGTTGAATTAAATTTATCAAACAACCAGCTTACAGGAGCGATTCAATCTCAAATCGGTCAGCTTAAAAAGCTTAAAATTTTCAACGCAAGTGATAATCTTATGACCGGTGTTCCGGCGGAAATTGGTCAATTAAAAAATTTAGAAGTGCTTGACTTGTCAAATAATCAATTAACCGGTCTGCCAAACGAACTCGGTAATTTGAAAAATTTAAAAACTTTTAATGTTTCGGGAAATGACTATTCAGAACTTGACTTAAACGGCATTGAAAAAAATTTGCCGGCCGGAGTAAAAGTTATCAAATAAACATTGCTTTTTTTTGCGCATTTGCTATAATAAAGGTTCCTTGGAGCAAGCTCCGAGGTATTTTCGAAGCCAGTCCGTTGTGATTATCCGCGGCAAGCCGCAATGGGCGTCATTACCAAAAAATATGTTACAATCCCATACGACAAAATTCAAAATGTAGATATTTACCGCGGTATCTTGGCGCGAATACTTGGGTTATCAGATCTGCATATCCAAACTGCAGGGGCTTCTTTACAGATATCTCGCTATGGATTATTGGGCGCTGCGGCAGAAGGGCGATTGTCAGGGCTTTCACAAGCGGACGCGGAGCAGTTGCGCGACGAATTGATTCGCAGGGCGAAAAGAACGAAGGACCAAGGGGTCTAAAATACTTAAAATTTCATCGTTTCAAATATGGAAAAATGTTCAAAATGCGAAATATCATTGGAGCGAGAGGGCGAGAATTGTATTTGCAACGAATCCGTTTGCTCCAGCTGTTGCGAATGCGACAGCAGCTGTGGCTGTGAGTGCAAATTAGAGAGTTAAGCTGTAACATTTTGGCTATTTTTTCGTCTCCTATAAAGGTAAGCTGCCAAATCGGGTAGTGATTTTTGTTAATTTATGCAAAATAACACAAAAGCGACATTAAAAATTTACTGGCAACACTTGGGAAATTACAAGATTTCCGCTTTTGTGATATTTGTGACAGTGGTTGCCGCGTCTATTTTAAATGCGATAGTGCCAATTTACTTTAAGCAATTTTTTAATTTGTTAAATCAGTCCCAAACGGCCGGTTTAATGAACGTGTTGTTTATGGTGGCGGCGCTTGAATTGTTACAGTGGGTGTTTTGGAGAATCAACACATTCACTACTTCGTATTTTGAATCAAACATAATTGCTGACATCACAAATTCATGTTTTAAGTATCTTCATAAACATTCTTTTAGTTTTTTTAATAATAATTTTGTCGGTTCACTAGTCAAGAGAGTAAATAGATTCACCATGTCATTTGAGGATCTTGCTGATAAAACAATTTTTAATTTGCTTCCGTTGGCCACTACGATTATCGTGATTCTGATTGTGTTATTTGAAAGAAATATCCTTCTTGGCGCCGGAATGCTTTTGTGGATTATAATTTTTCTAATAATCAACGGCCTTTTTACGCGTTATAAAATTAAATATGATTTGCTCCGGAGCGCCGCCGATTCAAGAGCCACCGGATTTATGGCTGATACGATTACAAATAATTCTAATGTTAAATTATTTGTCGGTTATAATAGAGAGGTTGGAAGTTTTAAAAAAATTAATGATGAAGTGCGGGAGCTAAGATTGTTTACATGGAATATTGGAAGTTATTTTGAAGCCGCTCAAAGCATGCTGATGATAGGACTGGAAATTGGAGCTTTTTATCTTTCAATCTCACTGTGGAAACAGGGAATTTTAACTGTTGGTGATTTTGTATTGGTACAATCGTATTTGTTGATAATTTTTATGAAAATTTGGGATTTTGGAAAGATTATTCAACGCGCATACGAAAATATGGCCGATGCGGAGGAAATGACCATAATTTTGAATACACCTCATGAAATCAAGGACGCAAAAAACGCTAAAAATATGGTTGTTACGAAAGGGAAGATAGAGTTTAAAAATGTCAATTTTACCTACAATCAAACTCGTAGCGTTTTGAAAAACTTTAATTTAACGATTGCGCCAAGGGAAAAAGTTGCTCTAGTCGGTCCTTCCGGAGCCGGAAAGAGTACGATTGCGCGCCTATTATTGCGGATGCATGATGTTGTGAGCGGAAAAATTTTGGTTGATGATCAAAAAATTTCTAATATCAAACTTGAGAGTTTGTGGAAAAATGTGAGCATGGTTCCTCAAGATCCGGTTTTATTTCATCGTTCCTTAATGGAAAATATCCGATACGGCAAACCAGACGCAGATGATGAAGAGGTGATTGAAGCTTCCAAATTGGCGCATTGTCATGAATTTATAAGTGATTTTCCGGAAAAATACGAAACTCATGTCGGTGAAAGAGGAATAAAATTGTCAGGAGGAGAACGACAGCGCGTGGCAATTGCGCGAGCAATCTTACACAACGCGCCGATTCTTATTTTAGATGAAGCCACGTCAAGTTTGGATTCAGAATCTGAAAGACTGATTCAGGTAGCTTTGGACGCGCTTATTAAGGGGAAAACGGTAATTGTTATTGCTCATAGATTATCAACTATCATGAAGATGGATCGCATCTTGGTAATAAAAGATGGTGGTATTATTGAGGATGGCCCACATAAAGAATTACTCACAAAAAGGGATGGAATTTACAGGAAATTATGGCAAGTGCAAGCGGGTGGTTTTATTGATGCCGATAATTAAAAAAGCTTCAAGGTTTTATTGCTTCTCTCGCTCATTTCAATTATAATAAGAACATCCTAAAAAGCTGTTCTTATTTTTTATGCAAACTCTTAACAAAGCCCAGAAAGAGGCCGTGGAATACAACAATGGCCCGCTTATCATCGTTGCCGGCGCCGGGACCGGTAAAACAACGGTTATAACGCAAAAAATCGCCTATTTAATTGAACAAAAACTCGCTACTCCCGAGGAGGTTTTGGCTTTAACCTTTACCGAAAAAGCGGCCGATGAAATGCTTACCCGAGTGGATAATCTGATTGAGATCGGGTATGTTGATTTACAAATTTCAACATTTCATTCATTCTGCCAGAAAATTTTGGAAAAATACGCGCTGGACATTGGTTTAAGCAATAAGTTTAAACTTGCAACCGAATCCGAGGCGTGGATGTTAATGAGGAAAAATTTGGACAAATTTAATTTGGATTATTATAGTCCGCTTGGGAATCCCTCCGGGCACATCCATGAATTGATTACTCATTTTAACAAATGCAAAGATGAATTGATAACGCCGGACGACTACTTGAATTTAGCGGAAGATAACAAGCTGAATAAAGATAATACCGACGAAAAAACTCGCTTATCAGAAGTAGCCAATGCGTACCACACATACAACCAACTTCTTTTGGAAAATGAGGCGCTGGATTTTGGCGACCTGATTTTTTATACATTAAAACTTTTGCAAACCCGCGAAAATATTACCGACAAGTTGAGAAAAAGATTCAAATACATTCTTATTGATGAGTTCCAGGATGTAAATTGGGCGCAGTATCAATTGGTGCAATTGCTGGCCGGCGAAAACCCAAATCTAACGGTGGTGGGAGATGACGACCAGAGCATATACGCGTTTCGTGGCGCGTCGGTTTCAAACATTTTGCGTTTTAAGGATGACTTTCCCAAGGCAAAAGAAATCGTGTTAAATGAAAATTATAGATCCAATCAAGAGATTTTAGACACTGCCTACAAGTTAATCCAAAATAATAATCCCGATCGCTTGGAGGTAAAATTAAAACTAGATAAAAAATTGATTAGCCGCGCTAATCATCCCGAGTTTACATCGAAGGTTCCATCTTCTGACGAAAAAAGTGTTGTTCACATTATGTGTTCAACTATTGACGAAGAAGTAAAAACGGTTGTGAGAGAAATAATCCGGGCTAAAGAAAACGATTCCAATGTTGTTTGGGATGATTTTGCAATTTTGGTTAGGGCCAATAGCCACAGCGAACCATTTATGGCGGCGCTGGAAAAAGCCGGCGTGCCATACGAATTTTTGGCGGCTTCCGGACTTTACCGTCAGCCAATTGTTTTGGACTGTATAAACTATTTTAGGGTCTTGGAAAATTTTTACGATTCACAATCAATATACCGATTGCTCTGCATGCCGGTTTGGAAAATTAACGAGCAAGACATGCAGAAATTGTCATATAACGCCAAACGGAAAAGTGTGTCGTTTTATGAAGCGTTAAAGCGGACCGGCGAATTTGGAGTCAGCGAAAATGGCCAAAAAAACACCTCCGCAATATTAAACATTATTCAAATCGGCTTACAAAAATCAAAAACTGAAAAACCGACTGTAATTCTGTATAACTTTTTAGAACAAACAGGGTTGTTGGAATTATTAACAAAAGAAGAGCAAAAAGGGAATCGCGAAATGATTCGCCAAATTTATCAGTTAAAAGAATTTTTTGAGTATGTAAATGAGTATGAGTCAGAAACATCAAACCCAAACATTGTCGGCTTTCTAGAACACTTTCATTACGTGCTTGAATCAGGAGATATGGGCGCGCTTTATCAGCCATCAGATACGCCTGATTCCGTTAACATTATTACTGTCCACAAGGCAAAAGGGCTGGAGTTTAAGTATGTTTTTGTCGTTAATTTGGTTGAGGATAGGTTCCCTGCCAGACGACGCGGCGAGGGAATTGAAATACCGGCCGAATTGATTAAAGAACAGCTCTCGGAAGGGGATAGCCACTGCCAGGAAGAACGGCGTTTGTTCTATGTGGCCATAACGCGCGCGAAAGAAAAATTGTTTTTGTTAAGCGCCGATGATTACGGAGGGGCAAGGGCGAAAAAGATCAGCAGGTTTTTAGCCGAGCTGGGGTTTTCTGTCATTCCGACGACACATTCACTTCGTTCAGTGCAAGCTCCGGAGGAAACCCTATCTCAATCGATAAATGGACAGGGATCCCTCGTCGGCGCGATCCTCGCTCGGGATGACAACAAGGCCGACTTCATCTATCAGCACCCAGACGTTTTTTCATTTTCACAAATCAAATCTTACAGCACATGCCCATACCAATACAAGCTGGCGCACATTTTGAAAATACCAACCAAAGGAAGCGCGAGTTTTAGTTTTGGAAAAAGTGTGCATGGCGCGATGCATAAATTTTATGAACGGCTATGCGAGTTAAACGACGTGAGACAGGACTCGCTTTTTGACGCGCCGCGAAAGAACGCGCCGATAAAAACCACCAAAGCGCCTTCGTTGGATAAATTACTTGTTTTTTATGAAGAATCATGGATTGAAGATTGGTATAATACAAAGCTCCAACGCGAAGAATATTACCAGCTTGGCAAGGATATTTTACGCGAGTTTTATAAATCCGAAGAAAATAATTGGACAATTCCGGTTGGGCTGGAGTCGTCGTTTAAAATTAAAATTGGGAATTATTTGGTGCGCGGTCAGATAGATAGAATTGACCGTTTGCCGGACGGTTCGTTTGAAATTATTGACTATAAAACAGGAAAGGCAAAAGAAAAAGTTGAGGGCGAAGATAAGGACCAGCTGATAATTTACCAAATCGCCCTGCGGCAACTTCCAGAATACAGAGAAATTGGCGCGCCGGGAAAATTGACATTCTACTATTTAAACGACAACAAGCGCGTTTCGTTTTTAGGAAATGAAAAAGAAATTTCTAAACTTCAAGAGAAACTGATTAAAACAATCGAGCAAATCAATTCCGGAAATTTTTCCGCAACCCCGGGCCAGCACACGTGTAAATATTGCGATTTTAAAAATATTTGCCAGTACAAGGTATGACAATGAAGTTGCTTGGCGATTTGCTTAAAAAACAAATGGGCGGATCTGTGGTTTGGAAAGCCGTTGAGGCCTCTCTTGTTGTTGACGAGGCCAATATAATTTTAAAAGAAATTCTCGGCGCGGAAATTCAAAAATTCGCCCGCGCGCTGTATTTAAAAAATAAAATTTTGGCCATAACATGTCTTAGCAGTGTTGCGGCGCAAGAAATTCGGCTAAACGAACGGACGATAATTGAAAAATTAAAAAATAAGTTCGGTAAACAGACCGTTGAAAGAATAAGATATTTGGCTTAAAATCGTTATTTTTTAAACCTTGCCAAACCGAGTAAAAGAGGATAAAATAAAGGAGCTGTATGACTTTGAGGCAATACCTGATTTTAATGTCAATTGGGGCCGCGATTTGTTGGGGGGCTTGGTTTTTTGTTATTAACAGCATAGATCCTAAGCAAGCTGGCGTCGCCGGTTTTATATTTTTCTATGCCAGTTTATTCCTATCTCTAACCGGCACAGTATCAGTAATTGGATTTTTAATCCGCAGACGAATGATTAGATTGGATGAAGCCGTTTTTCATCATGTAAAACGTACATTTAGACAAGGGATTCTAATTTCGTTAATGATAATTTTTGGACTCTTGCTTTTGCAGGCCAGACTTTTAACATGGTGGAACGGAACTTTGTTGCTTTTACTTTTTTTTGTTATGGAAGGAATTCTATTTACGAAACGAAAATACAATAATAAAGATTTGGCTTCTTGATGTATGTTGAGTAATTTTTTAGGCCGATTTAGAAAGGATATTGGCATAGATTTGGGTACCGCAAACACCCTTGTTTATGTTAAAGGAAGGGGAATAATAATAAATGAACCAAGCGTAGTTGCAATAAACACAAAGACCGAACAAATTTTGGCCGTGGGCAATGAAGCGAGAGAAATGCTTGGCAAGACTCCGCCTCACATAATTACCACTCGTCCACTTGTTAATGGAATTATTTCGGATTTTGAAGTAACAGAAAAAATGTTGCGTTATTTTATCGACAAAGTTTATGAAAACAGCATGAATTTTATGACACGCCCGCGCATAGTCATTGGCGCTCCTCTTGAAATTACAGAAGTTGAACTTAAAGCGATAAATGATGCCGCCACAAATGCGGGGGCTAGGGAAGTCATAATTGTTCAAGAACCGATGTCTGCGGCGATCGGCGCGCGTATGCCGATTAAAGAGCCGGTTGGAAATTTTATTGTGGAAATGGGTGGCGGAACAACTGAAATTGCTGTTATATCTCTGGGGGGTATTGTTACTTGGAAATCACTTCGAATCGCCGGGGATGAACTTAACAAAAATATTGTTCAATATGCTCGCGATCATTTCAACCTTCTGCTTGGAGAAAAGCAAGCTGATGAAATTAAAATTAAAATAGGATCCGCGATTGAAGTAAAAGAACCGATGCATTTTCCTATGAGGGGTCGGGATCTTGTCACCGGTTTACCCAAAGAAATAATGATAGACGATTCTAATGTTAGAGAAGCAATCGCCAAATCTCTTAGAACTATTATTGAAAATATTAAAGCTACTCTTGAGGTAACTCCGCCGGAACTTGTGGCGGATATTCACGAAAGAGGCATTGTCTTATCTGGAGGCGGAGCCCTGTTGCGCGGTTTGGATCGGTTGATAGCCAGAGCCACGGAAATTCCAGTTAGAATAGCGGATGACGCGCTTACATCAGTCGCCCGCGGCACTGGCATCCTTTTAGACGAGCCGGAACTTTTGAATGAGGTCGCTATTAATACAGACAAGGAAACCGCTTAAGTAATTTTTATGCGACCGGCAAAATCAAAAACTTATATTATAATTAGCCTTTTTTTAGCGATCTTATTTTTTTTACATTATGCTGGGTATTTAAGTGGAGTTGAGTCCGGCGTAAGATATTTATTAAAACCAATATCTTTCAAACTTAACGTATGGCGCATCCAATTTTCAGATTTTTTTAAAAGAGACGACGAATTGAAGCGAAATTATCAAACTTATTTAGTTAAATCGCAAGAATTTGAAGTTTCTTACGTAAAACTTAAAGTTTTGGAAACTGAAAATGCCGAACTCAAGAAAATTTTAAATTTTTTTCAAGGGAGCAATTATTTAAAGATAACGACAAGTGTTATTGGTAAAAATTCTGACAGCTTACAAAAAATGATTATCATTGATGCTGGCGAGACCGCTGGAATTCGCATGGATCAACCAGTAATAGTAGGGGAAGGTATTCTTGTAGGAATTGTCAGCCATGTGGAAAAAGATACATCAATCGTTCGTTTATTAAATGATAATCAAAGTAAAATTGCGGCCACAATATTAAACAGAGATCAAAGTTTGGGAGTTGTGGAAGGTGGCTACGGACTAAGCATTAAAATGAATTTTATACCTAGAAATGAAATTATTTTGGTTGGAGACAAGATTATTACATCCGGCCTTGAGAAAAATATTCCAAAGGGCTTGCTGATCGGAGAGGTTGCTGTAGCCCAAAATGAATCGTTTCAACCATTTCAACAAGCTATTTTAACTACCGCTACTGATCTGTCAAAATTATTTATCGTAAGCGTGCTTACTGAAAATGGCGTATGAAATCCATTTTAAGATTGCTAGAGTATCTGCTTTTTTACTTTTTTATTCTGATAATCCATATCTCTTCTTTAAATTTTTTTCCTTACCCGGTTAATCACATAAATGTCCCTCTGGTGGTCGTACTTTGGTTGATGATAGTCAATTCGCGATTTAATGTTTTATTAACAGGTTTTGTTTTGGCATACGCGTCAGAATTACTAAGCGGTAATTTATTTGGAGTTGGCATTCTTTCGATGATGTTAAGCGTAATATTTATCGCGTGGCTGATGAGCAACCTTTTGACAAACAGAACAATTTATATGGTTTTCCTCTCAACAATTATAAGCGTAATAATATATAGATTATTTTTTTTAGCCCTAACTTTCTTTACAAATTTTTTTAGAGACCTAGCGGTTTCTTTTTCAGTAAATATATTTGTTGATATTTTTTGGGAAATTATTTTCACGACTTCTGTTCTCGTGATTATTTATTTAATTGGGAAAAAAGTAATAAAAAATCTTAACACTGGTTATGTTGGAAGAAAAAAAATAACATTTTAAGCCGCGCGCGCATGTTTTTTAAAAAAAACAAAACAAATGATGGCGCTCCTAATTTAAAAGGTAAATATAATCACGATTGGGTGGAAGAGTCTTTTAATTTTGAAAGGTCGTCTGGTAAGCAAGTCAAGATTTCACAAACAAAAGATTATCTTGGCAAAAGTGTGGATCTTAAAAAAATCTCTTTTTTTAGTTTGATTATTATTTTGGGTATTTTTATAATTTTAATTAAAATTTTTTATCTACAAATATTAAAAGGTGAGCACTATAGAGGGTTGGCGGAAGGCAATAGAATCAGAATAAAGCCTGTAATTTCAGAAAGGGGCGTAATTTTTGATAAAAAAGGTAATGAGCTTGTTCAAAATGTGCCTAATTTTTCGTTGGCGCTTGTTCCGCAGGATGTTCCAAAGGAACCCAAAAAAAGAGACGAGGTAATTAAGAAAGTAGAGGAATTAAGCGGGGTGTCCAAGAGCCAAATTGTTGAATTGTTGGAAAGATATCGCGCATACAGTTACGCATCAATAGTAATTAAGGAAAATCTTGATTATGAATCAGCCTTGCGCCTTTATATAGAGAGCTCGCGAATGCCTGGAATATCAATAGAAAAAGGTAGCAAAAGGCAGTATTCAATAAATGTTGAGGTTAAATCTAATTCAAGCACCATAAGTTTGTCCCATATTTTGGGTTATCTTGGCAAGCTTGATGAAAAACAATCTCTAGAACTTAAAAATAATGGGTATTTGTTAGCTGACAATATTGGAAAAATGGGATTGGAAAAATACTACGAAAAAGAACTTCGCGGTAAATACGGAAATAAGAAAGTTGAAGTTGACGCCTTTGGCCATGAGCAGACGATCCTTAGTGAAAACGCGCCCGTTCCAGGGCAAGATTTAAAACTAACGTTAGATCTGGAAGCGCAACGGAAACTTGAAAGCTTGCTTGAGATCGCATTAAAAAAAACCGGCACACAAAAGGCTATCGGTGTAGTTATAGAACCGAACAATGGAGCGATCATAGCTTTGGTAAGTTTACCAACTTTTGATGTAAATAAATTTTCAGGTGGAATATCGCAGGAAGATTATAGGAAATATTCTGAAGACCCAAATAATCCGTTATTTAATAGAGCGATCGCCGGCACTTATCCATCAGGGTCAACAATAAAATTAGTAGTTTCAGTTGCGGCTTTAGAAGAAAATATCGTTACGCCAGGGACTACTGTTTTGAGCACAGGGGGCTTGACTGCGGGAGGGCGGCTTTTTAAAGATTGGAGTTTAGGCGGGCACGGAGTGACGAATATGGTAAAAGCAATCGCGTGGTCTGTAAATACTTACTTTTATTATATTGGCGGGGGTTATAAAAAATTTACCGGCCTTGGAGCGGATAAACTGATTGAGTACATGAAATTATTTGGTTTAGCAAAAAAAACAGGCATTGATCTATCAGGCGAAGCGGAAGGTTTTTTACCAAGTAAAGAATGGAAAAAAACTGTTAAGGGAGAAAGTTGGTTTATTGGAGATACCTATAACTTATCTATCGGGCAGGGAGATTTATTAGTAACCCCAATTCAGGTTGCGCTTTGGACTTCAGCTGTGGCTACCGGCAAAATTATAAAACCTCATTTGGTTGACGTCATAATAGATCAGGAAACCAAAAAGGCTACTAAAATAAAATATGAGACCGCGAATTTGCCTGTAAGCGGCAAAAATTTAGCAGTTGTAAGAGCGGGTATGAAAGCGTGCGTTGAGTATGGCAGCTGCCAACAGTTGCGCGGGCTAGCTTTTTCTTCAGCCGGAAAGACCGGAACGGCACAATGGAGCTCAAATAAAAATAACCATGCATGGTTTACTGCATTTGCGCCGTTTGAATCGCCAAGAGTTGTTATTACTATTTTGATAGAAGAAGGGGGCGAAGGCAGTATTGTAGCCCAGCCGGTTGCCAGGGACTTTTTGATTTGGTGGAACAAGCAATATAACAGTTGATTTTGACTTTTTGACGATCTTAAAGTATTATAAAATGGCATAATAATGTACCTGCGCAAGGCTCAAATTTTTGCTTATAAGAGGTAAAAAAGATTTATGATTAATACCCAATACCTAACCAAAAGTGGTTATGAAGAAGTTGAAAAAGAACTTCGAGAAATAGTGGATATAAAAATTCCAGAGATAGCATCAAAAATTGACGAGGCGAAACAACAGGGCGATTTATCCGAAAATGCCGAGTATCATCAGGCAAAAGAAGAAATGGCGTGGGCACAAGGGAGAATGTTGGAACTGCGGCATGTTTTAGATCATGCCGAAATTCTTGAAAAAACTATAAATAAGGCTGGATTTGTGGTAGTAGGAAGCGAAATTACGATAAAAAATAACGATAAATTAAAAAAATATACTATAGTTGGACCTCATGAGGCTGACCCATTATCCGGCAAGATTTCTAATGAGTCTCCACTGGGAGCCTCTTTTTTGGGACGAAAAGCTGGCGAAAACGTTGAAATTGAAACCCCGGCTGGTAAACAGACATACCAAATATTAGACATAGTATAATTCAAAATTTACAATAATTTATGATTCAAACAGGCGAAGGTCAAGCGCGAAAACAACGTTTAGAATATTTTCGTTCTCTCGGTATTAATCCCTACCCAAGCAGATCAAACAGAAATTGCACGCTTGATTCGGCTAAAAAAAGTCCCGAAAAGACGCTGGTTAATATTGCCGGAAGAATAATTTTGAAGAGAGAAATGGGCAAGATATGTTTTGTCAACTTAAAGGATGAGTCTGGAAAATTACAGGCCGCTTTTTCGGAAAAAGAACTTGGAAAAGAAGACTACAAATTTTTTATAAAAAATTTTGATTTAGGAGATTTTGTTGAAATTAACGGAGAAATTTTTACCACTCACAAAGGTGAAATAACTGCCCTTGTTAAAAAATATTCACTTCTCGCCAAGTCTTTACTGCCACCCCCAGAAAAATTTCATGGATTAGCGGATGTTGAAACAAGATACAGACAAAGGTACCTGGATTTAATCGCAAATGACGGCTCGATGCAAGTGGCAAAAATACGCAGTCGCGTTGTTAAAGAAATCCGCAAATATTTTGATGAAAAAGATTTTTATGAGGTAGAAACGCCAATTCTTCAGTCAATTTATGGTGGAGCTATGGCGCGCCCGTTTGTAACGCATCACAACGCGTTAGACATGCCGCTGTACCTGCGCATCGCGCCGGAATTGTATTTAAAACGTTTGATTGTCGGCGGTTTTGAAAAAATTTATGAGATTGCAAAGTGTTTTAGAAATGAAGGCGTAGATAATAATCATAATCCGGAATTTACGCAGATTGAATTTTATTGGGCATACGCGGATTATAATGATTTAATGAATTTAATGGAAGATTTTTTACCGACGATTATTAAGGCCGCCGGCTTATCATTAAGATTTAAAGTAGGGGACGAGACGGTTGATTTTTCACCGCCTTACCCAAGAAAAACAATGACAGAATTAATAAAAAAATACGCAAAAATTGATATTGAAGATTTTTCTGATCAAAAATCACTGTTTAAAAAAGCCGTGGATCTCAAAATTGAGGATGTGGATTCAAAGGCCGGTTATGGAAAATTGGTTGATGAGATTTATAAAAAATATGTCAGACCTAAGATAATAAACCCAATTTTTGTTATAGATCACCCGGTTGAACTTTCACCTTTAGCAAAAAAGAAAAGCGAAAATTCAAGATATGTTGAAAGGATGCAATTGCTGTGCGCCGGCGGAAATGAACTTTGCAACGGATTCTCCGAATTAAACGATCCGATAGACCAAGAGGCGAGATTTTCCGAACAAGAACGGTTGCGAAGGGCCGGAGACGAGGAGGGCATGCCGTATGATGAAGACTATATTAATGCTTTAAAATATGGAATGCCTCCGACCGCGGGGCTCGGGATGGGCATAGATAGGTTGATCAAACTTCTTGTAGATGCCCAGAATTTGAAAGAAGTCATACTTTTTCCGACTTTAAGGCCGCAATTGTAATTATTTTTTAATTCTATGAAAAAAGTCATAGTTTTTGGAACATTTGACATAATCCATGATGGCCACATTCATTTGCTTAATGAAGCGCGTGAATATGGCGATTATTTAATCGCTGTTGTCGCAAGAGATTACACAGTTTGTCATATAAAGGGCAAAGACCCAAAATATGATGAGGAAACCAGATTAGAAAATTTAAAAAAATTAAAAATCGCGGACAAGGTCCGCCTCGGTTGTATAGGAGACAAATATAAAGTAATTGCCGACGAGAAACCGGATGTAATCGCCCTTGGCTATGATCAAAAAGTTTTTATTGACAACTTATCAGACGCGGTGGATGATTGTGTCCAAATCGTTCGCTTAAAGCCGTTCATGCCGGAAATATATAAAAGCTCTAAAATCAGGGAACTTTTAGAAGCGAACGAGACGAATGAATAGATATGAAAAAAATTCTTATTGCTACAAGCAACGTCGGAAAATTTTCTGAAATAAAGATTGAGCTGGAAGATCTTCCGTTTGATTTTGTAAACTTGAAAGATTTAGAATTGGATAATTTAGAGGTAGAGGAGCCGTATAACACAACATGGGAAAATGCTCTGGTCAAAGCCAGATTTTTTGCAAAAAAAAGCAAATTGTTAACAATTGCTGAAGACACGGGCTTGTTTGTTAATTATTTAGAAGGAGCGCCGGGTGTACTCACGAAGCGTTACGGGGCAACCGAAGCGGAACGAAATAAAAAATTTTTGGTAGCATTGAAAGGGGTCCCGAAGGAAAAACGCGGCGCGTATTTTGAAGCAGCCGGATGCGTTTACGATCCAAGCGATGATAATTTTTCAATTTTTTTTGGGAAAACAAAAGGACGGATAACTGAAACAATCGGCAAGAAGAGCAGAATTGGTTTAGGTTATGACTCCATATTTTATTTCCCACTCCTTAAAAAAACTTTTGCCGAATTGTCATTGTTGGAAAAAAACAGCATCAGTCACAGAGGGAAGATGATAAATCATATAAAATATTTTTTAATGAAGCACCATGAATTTAAACAGATTATTTGCGTGGCCGGAATTATAATTAAAGATAAAAAAATGCTTGTTACTAAACGCCGAGATTTACGTCCGGAGTTTAATAATAAATGGGAATTTCCTGGCGGGGGAGTGGAGAATGGCGAAACTTTTGCCCAAACACTTCAAAGAGAGGTTGAAGAAGAGACTGGCTATGATATTCTAAAAAAAGAACAACTGCCGGACATACCTAGTACTATTGTGAATTGTGGCGCTGATGGCGCTTATCAGGTGCATCTTGTTCTTTATATTTGTAAAATAAAATCAGGGCAATTTAAACTGGCTGATGCGGAAACGTCTGATCATGGTTGGTACACTTATAAAGAAGCTCTGAAATTAAATTTTTTACCATTAAACAAAAAAAGTTTTCATTCAAAAAGCAACCGGATAATTCTTAAAAAATATTTAGATTAATAATATGCTAGATATAAAATATATACGAGAAAATAAAGAAAAAATAATATTAAACTGCCGAAACAGAAATGTAAAGATTGACATTGATGAACTTTTAAAAATGGATGAGAAAAGAAAGGAATATTTAAAAAAAAATGAAGATTTACGAGCGGAACGAAATCGGAAATCAAAAGGCAAACCTAGCGTTGAAGACATAACAAAGCTTCGCGATCTCGGTGATAATATTAAAATGCTCGAGCTGGAAATGAGTAAGATTAACACAACGTATCAGGATTTGCTCGCGCAAGTGCCAAATTTAACCCATCCCGACTCGCCGATAGGAGGAGAGGACGATTTTAAAGTAATTTCTACAAACAAAAACCCCACGCTTTTTAAATTTAAACCCAAGGATCACGAGGAACTCATGCTCTCGCTGGATTTAGTTGATTTTGAGAGAGGCGCCAAAGTGGCAACTTCAAAATTTTATTTTTTAAAAAATAAAATGGTGAGATTTAATCAGGCTTTGATAAATTATGGTTTAGATATCGCGGAAAAATATGGTTATATTTTACTTGAAACTCCGGATTTAGCTAAAAATGAAATAATAAAAGGAGCTGGCTTTAATCCAAGAGGGGAGGAGACTCAAGTTTATTCTATTGAAAATAGCGACCTAAGCCTCGTTGGAACCGCCGAGATAGCCGTTGGCGGGTATCACGCAAATGAGATTTTGGATTTGAGCAAAGGCCCAAAAAAATATGCGGCTCTCTCGCATTGTTTTAGAACCGAGGCCGGCGCTTATGGTCGCACAAGCAAAGGCTTGTATCGTGTTCACCAATTCACAAAACTTGAATTGTTCGTATTTTGCGTGCCTACCGAAAGTGAAAAATACCACCAGGAATTACTTAACATTGAAAAGAGGATCGTTGAAGGTCTTAAGTTGCCATACCGCGTAATTGATATTGCAAGTGGTGATTTAGGCGGCTCGGCGTACAGGAAGTTTGATTTGGAAGCGTGGATGACTATGAAAGGCGGGAAAGACGAGCAGGGCGGATATGGCGAAATCACCAGCGCGAGTAATTGCGCGGACTACCAAGCCAGAAGATTGAATATAAAATATTTAAAGGAAGATGGTTTGTGCGAATATGTTCATACATTAAACGGAACCGGAATTCCGCTTTCTAGATTCCCGATAGCCATAATTGAAAATTATCAGCAGAAAGATGGGTCGGTTAAGGTTCCAAAAATTTTACAGAAATATACCGGTTTTGCTAAACTCTAAGGAAGGAAATTTATGCTTACTTGGGTTGAGATCAATTCCAAGGCGATTCGGCATAATATCAAACAGTTTCGAAAATTAGTTGGCCCAGATGTCTTGTTGATGCCGGTAATTAAGGCGAATGCGTATGGGCACGGGTTTTTAAATGTCGCCAAAATTTGTCAACAGAATAGGGAAGTGGATAGAATTTGCGTGGCAAACTTGGACGAAGCCGTAAATTTAATAAAAAATAATATTCTTAAACCAATAATAATTTTGAGTTTTTTTGAATTAAATGATCGCCGCAATCTATCATTGGCTATAAAAAATAATGTAGTTTTTCCAATTTATGATATTAAATCGGCTAAAATCTTGCAAAGACTCGGAAAAAAAATGAACAAAAAAATTAAGGCGCATGTAAAAATTGATACCGGAACATCGCGCGTCGGTATTTTGCCAGATATCGCCTTAACGTTTGTTGAGCAAATTAGTAAGTTTAAAAATATTGAAATTGAGGGCCTCTACAGTCATTTTGCTTCAAGCGAAGAGGACGCCGCCTTAACACGACAGCAATTCAATATTTTTAAAAAAGTTCTGCTGGGTTTAAAGAAAAAAGGCATAAATCCTCCAATTAAACACATGGCATGCTCTGCCGCATCTATATTGCACAAGTTTACACATGGAAATGCGGTCAGGCTCGGATTAAGCTTATATGGGTTGTATCCAAGTTCGCGATCGCAAAAATTTGCGGATTTAAAACCAGCCTTAAGCTGGTATACAAAAATAATACAAATTAAAAAAATTCGAACTGGCGTAAATGTTGGGTATGGAGGAACTTTTAAGACAAGCAGACCAACGACCCTGGCAATAATTCCGGTTGGTTATTGGGATGGTTACGACAGGAGACTGTCAAACCGCGCCTTTGTTTTAATAAATAAAAAAAGATGCCCAATTGTGGGGCGAATTTGCATGAATTTATCCATGATTGATATCACGCATGTAAAAACAAAGGTGGGGGATAGAGTAACTTTAATTGGCGGGAAGAATAAAACGAAAATAAGCGCTGACGAACTTGCGAATTGGGCCGGGACGATAAATTATGAGATTGTTGACAGAATAAATCCGCTTTTACCTCGAATAACAACATAAACATGAGACATCTTCGATCTGAATTAAGCTTTCAAAAATATAAACCTCACGCGCCTAAAAAAATAAAAACATCAAAGGCGAGATTGATTTTAATTTTATTTTTTGCAACCGTTCTCGCGTGGCTTCTTCTGGCGATGTACCTTCCGTATTTTAGAATTACAAGTGTAAAGATTGTTGGGATAAATAATTTAAGCGAGGTGGAGGTTAAAAATTTTATTTATGAACAATTTCTTTTTTCAAAATACTATTATATTCCGTTTGACAATTATTTTTTAGTTAATCCAGAAAAAATTCAGGCATCACTCAAAAATAAATTTACGCTTGAAGACGTAGCGGTATTCAAACTATTCCCAAATAAAATTACTGTAAATATTACAGAAAAAGTTTCTTCCGTGATCTATGAAAACAATTCAAAATATTATTTGCTAGATACTGGGGGCGGTCTAATTAAATATCTGGGTGAAGCCAGTTCCGTGTCAGGCACCCCCTCTAATTTTTCAATTCTTAAAAATGCGACCAGCAGCACATCGCATGTTTCTGGCGCAAGCTCAACTTACACGCCAAATTTTAAAAAAATTCAGGCTCTCTATGGAAATTACCCCATAGTTTATGACACTCAAATTATAAAAATTGAAAACAATCAGCTTGGTTTACTTCCACAAAATATAGTAGAATCAATAATTGCATGGCACACCGCGCTTTTAAAAAAGGGGATTGGCACGGCTGAATATTTTAAAATAGACAATCCCTCCGCGGGCGTAATGATAGATACGGCAAAAACATGGAATATTTATTTCAATCCGGATATTATTGATGTAGATTTTCAAATTAATAATCTTAAAAATATTTTAAAAACGGTGAAACCAACCGAGTATATTGATTTACGTCTTGACAGCAGAATTTATTGGAAGTAATAGAAGGGGAGGGCTGTGGAAAAGTACTTTGACCGCATTTCAAGAGTATTATATAATTGAGTATAATATCTCTTACACTCAGTTCAATATGACTACTTTAAACAATTTACCGCAACTTCCATATCTAGATGATTTTATTTTAAATCTTAAAGCAAATAACTTCTCTGAAGAAACTGCTTACAACTACGAGCGCGATTTAAAAATTTTTGAATATTTTTTAAACGAAGATATAAAAAAAGTATTTAACAAGATAGATAAGACGGATTTATTGCGCTACAAGGCTTATTTGGGCTCTTCTGACCGTAGAACGGCCATATCAACCAATAGACCTAATAAAAAGCTAAGCAGTTACTCTATAAACCGCATGCTTTCGGCCTTGCGGTCTTATTTAAAGTTTATGGAAGATATGGATCATACCACCCCCATATCCCCTGCCGCGATAAAATTAATTAAAAACATTAAAAAACACGCGCAAGTGCCTGAATTTGAAGAAATTATAAAAATTATTGAAGCTCCGATAAAATATGAAGGCGAGGAACGTGTCGCTCTACGCAACAGAGCGATGCTTGAAACATTATTCGCCACTGGCATGCGTATTTCCGAACTTTTATCGCTAAAAGTGAACCAAATTGACCAAACTGGACGAATTTATGTGCTTGGAAAAGGAAAAAAACAACGTTTTGTATATTTGACGCCTCGAGCGCTTGCGCACTTAAAAAATTACCTCGCCAAACGAAATAGCACGTCTGATATGTTATTTGTCCCCTACCGGGGCAGAAATAATCAGGAAAAAAATAAAAAAATATCAACCAATTACTTGCAATTTAAAATAAAAAAATATCGGGAGTTGCTCGATATAAATATTCCCATCAGCGCCCATACTCTGCGCCATGGGTTTGCTACTTTTTTAGCCGAAAATGGCGCTAACCCTGCGGCAATCCAGATTCTGTTGGGCCACGAGTCGCTAGACACGACGACCCGCTACGTGCACGCCTCTGATAAGTTCGCGGAGAAAACGCACCATGATTTTCATCCTCTTTTTGACAAAGAGTAGCCGTAAATTTCGCGCTATTTTTTCAAAATTATCTTCGGGTCAACGGCGTAAGCTTCTTTTTCCGTAACAATTACTGGATTTATTTCAATTTCCTGTATTTCGCTTGCACTTTGCGCGACATTTGATAATTTTACAATTAAATCAACCAATTTTTCAATTGCGCAAGGTTTTTGTCCGCGATAACCTCTTAACAGCGGGAAAACCCTTGATTCGGAAACAAGTTTTTCCGCCGATGATTTGTTAATCGGTAAAATTGCTAAATTTTTGTCAGAGATTAACTCGGCCAAAGCGCCTCCAGCTCCAAACATTAAAACTTTTCCAAAATTTTTATCTTCCTTTACGCCAATTATAACCTCAACCCCAAAAATTTGTTTTTGTATTTGGATTGAACCATTTGAATTTTTTGGCAATCTTGCAATTTTTCGCGAAAGTTCGCTGATGGCTTTCAATAATTTGTTTGTGTCACTAATTCCTGTCACAACATTTCCGGAATCGGCTTTATGTATTAATGCCGAAGACGATGTTTTTAATACAACGGGCCAATTTTTGCCACCGAAGCCGATCGCCTCGTGGTTAGAATTTACGATGCGAGAAGCGGGAGTTTTAATACCACACGCGCCAACAAAATCACTGGCTTCAATCCCTGAAAAAACACTCCTCTTGTCGTTCTCAACCTTTTTGATTATCTGCTTCGCCGCGTTTGGAATTGTTAGTAGATGGAAGGAAAGTCTTTTTTCTGCTTTTTGTTTAGTCCATTTTTTCCATTGCCACATTTTTGCCAAAGCCATTATCGCTCGCTCCGGGTATCTAAAAAAAGGAATTTTGCTAGACTCAAGAGCGTCTCTGCACTTACGAATTATCTTACCTCCCATGAAAACGCAGGCAACTGTTTTTCGGTACTTCTTCGCCAATTTCGCAATTTTTTGCGCAGTAAGCTCGATTTTTGTCATGATTTGAGGCGTTAAAATAACAACAAGCGAATGAACATTCTTTTCGCAAAGCACAGTATTTATCGCGAATTCATAACGATCCGACAATGCGTCGCCCAACACATCAACCGGGTTTAAGACGCTTGCGAATTCTGGTAAATTTTTCTTTAATTCGGCCTTCGTATTTTCATTAAATTCTGCCAACTTCAAACCATTTTCTTCAATAAAATCAGAGCAAATGACCGCCGGGCCGCCGGCGTTGGAAATAACCGCGACATTGGGGCCTTCAGGCGCGTTCTCCCATGAAAAAAATTTTGCAAGATCAAACATGTCTTCAACCCCATCGCATCGAGTAACTCCCGCCTCCTTTAGCGCGCAATCTAATACCGCGTCATCCCCCACCATTGAGCCAGTATGTGAACTAATCGCTTTTCTCGCTCCGCTTGATTTTCCTGGTTTTAAAATAAATATCGGATCATGAAGCGAAATCTTTTTGGCCAACTCAATAAACTCTCTCCCATCTTCTACGGATTCCAGATACATTCCAATCGGCCGGCAATTGGATAAGCCAGCCACAAATTTATGTTTTTTTGTCTCTTTAAGCCAGTATCTTAAGATGGCATTTTCATTTAAAACAGCTTTGTTTCCTATTGTGATAAATTCATCAAAACCCAACTGAAAATCATCTGCCCAATCAAAAATCGCGGAAGCCAGCGCCCCTGATTGCGAAATAAATCGTAAATTGCCCGCTTCTCCGCTTGTCCGGCTAAACGTGGCGTTGAGTTTTTCAAAGTTATTCACAAATCCTAGGCAATTCGGACCTAGTATATTTAACCCATACTTTTTTGATATGAATTGCAATTTTAACTGTTTCCTCTCCCCTTCTAGCCCCGCTTCTTTAAATCCAGCGCTAAATATAAGTATATTTTTTGTTCCTTTTAGGGCCACGTCCTCCAAAAGAGTGATGGCCAATTCAGCGGGCACTGCAAAAATTGCCAAATCAGGTGTCACGGGTAAATTTTTGTAATGAGCATAACAAACCAAGCCTTCAACTGACTTGGAGTTTGGATTAACCGGAAAAATCTTGCCTTTAAACCCGGACTGAATAATATTGTTTAAAACAAGATGTCCTATTTTTCTTTTATCACGGGAGGCGCCTAAAATGGCTACCGAATCCGGATTGAATAATTTAATTAAGCTCCGATCGCTTTTTCTCATAATGAAGATTTGATAATTAAATCAAGCATTCGTGAAAAATCAATTCCAGCTTTTGCGGCTGCTTCAGGGAAGAGGCTGGTAGGAGTCATGCCGGGAATGGTGTTGGTTTCCAAAATATATAATTTTTTATCATCGCCAACAAAGATATCCGTTCTGGACATGCCGCGACAGCCCAAAGCAATATGCGCCTTTAATGTAAGATCCTGAATCGCCAAATTAACTTCCGGCGAAAAATCCGCTGGACAAATATGTGTTGAGCCACCTTTTTTATATTTTGATTTATAATCGTAAAATTTTCCCAATCTTGGCAGAATACGCGTGGGAGGAAGCGGAAATAGTTTGCCGTCAATTTCAATTACGCCACAAGTCGCTTCCTGTCCTTTTATAAATTTTTGCGCGATCAGCCATGGAAATTTCTTAATCGTTTTGTCAACAGTATTTTTTAGTTCCTCTTTATTTCTTACAACAGAAACTCCGACCGCGGAACCCTGATCCACCGGCTTAATAACCGCCGGGTAGCCAATTTTTTTATTTACATCATCTAAAATTTTTTCTTTTGAATTTTTCCAGCCATCTTTTTTAAAATTGATAAAATCAGGATACGGAAGACCGTTGGCAAAATAAATCTGCGCCGAGTAAATCTTATTCATGCAAAGAGCGCTGGAGAGCGTATTTGGACCAGTGTATTTAATTTTCAAGACTTCAAACATGCCTTGTATCGTGCCGTCTTCACCAGGCGTTCCATGCATTGCGATAAAAATCAAATCAAACTTATTTTTGTCTTTATTTTGAAAATCAATAACTTTTTTCACCTTATTCTCGGTAACAAAAAAATGGCCTTCTTTCGTCATTTCAACTAAACTTACCGTATATTTTTTTCTATCAAGATTGTCAAAAATCGCTTTCCCAGTGACGAACGACACTTCTCGCTCCAACGATGGCCCACCAACTAATACCGCAATTTTTAATTTTTTCATAACTATAATTTCCTCCAAATTTAAGGCAAATATTGTTCGGCATCAACAGGAATTCCATTTTGACGAATTTCAAAATGCAGGTGAGGGCCTGTAACAAAAGAACCGGCGCCAACAGTTCCGGGCTTTCCGCCTGAATATCCTATGATATCGCCTTTGTTAACAAACTGATCTGCCTCAACATTTACCAAACTCAAGTGGCCATACAGACTTGATAAATTCCCCGTATGAATGAGCAAAATATAACTATAACAGGAGGCTAAAGAACACTTTCGCGCGCGTCCAACGTAGCCTGAATTTGCGGCTTTAACCGGCGTGCCCTGTGAAGCGCGAATATCAGTGCCGCTATGCTCAAAAACTCTGCGAAATGGATAATCCGGATCATGAAATTTAGCGGTAATAACCCGGCTTGGCACTGGCCAAAAAAAATCTCCGGCCGCGCCAATAAGCTTATCTTGAGCCTCCAGTTTTTTTCTTACCTGCTCTTCAAATTTTCTAATTTCTCCCTCAACAGATTGGTACTCCTGCTTTAAACTAGCGAGCAGTGTTTTGTATTTCATTTCGGAAAATCGCGTTTGCACTAGCAAATCTTGTTTAGCTAATTGCTGATCTTCAAGACGCTCTTTATTTTCTTCAAGTTCAACTTTTAATTTTTCGTATGACAATTTTTTTCTCTCAATCTGCGATTTTTTGCTTTCCAAATCTTCCTTGGTTAAACGCAATATTTTAACAGATCTTCCAAGATCGGTGTAAACACTCATTTTGTACTGAATTTTATCATAAAATTCCGCGAAACTGCCGTTCGTCAACATTATTTCCAAATAATTTCTTTCCTGGTCAGCGTGAATATTCTGAATTATTTTTGCGACCAGTTTTTTCTGCCTGGCGATTACAGCCTCCTTGTCTTTTATCGACAACTGAAGCGCTTCAATTTCCAATGATGTTTGTTTAATTTTTTCCCCTGTTAATTCAACATCGGCCGTAACTTTCACAATATTCGCATCCAAAATCGCAAGTTGATTTTTTAATGACGAAGCTTCCGTCTGCTTTTGTTCAATACTTTTTTTGTATTTTTCAATTGCCTCTTCAAGTTGTTTGATTGTATTTTTTCTCTGCTCTATTTCAGAATTTAATTGTTGAATTTCCTCGGAATTTCCACCCACTTCTCCAAAAACAAGACTCGGCCCGGTTAAGGCTAAAATAAAAATTGCTAAAATTAATAATGACGAGTATTTTTTTATGATCATGATATATAGTATACCACAAACAGGCGTAAAATTATACCCTATCTGCGGCAGAAGAAATACGCGCCAACGTCTCATCTTTTCCTAACACCTCCGCAATTTCAAACGGCCCGGGGGACTTTTCCTGACCCGAAAGCGCAACACGAAGAGGCCACAGCACAGAACCGGTGGAATATTCCTTTTCTTTTATCCACTCCACTATCTTTTCCTCCAACTTTTCTCTGTTCCAGTCATGAACACTTATTGTGTTCATTAATTCCGCGAGTCCCGGCAAGACATTTTTAACTTCATTTTTAGAACTCTTTTTCCAAACGAGTAAATCAGCCGGATAATCGGGGGTTCTAAACACAAACTTAACCGCATCCGGAAGTTCGGATAACACAGTTACTCTCTCGCGCTCAAGGACTATCGCCTTTTTTAACAACTCTTCGGTAAAGTTTTCCATTGTTGTTATGCCCGACTCATCAAACCACGGCCGGCTTCGCTCGGCCAGTTCTTCATCTGACAACTTCTTTATATACTGTTTATTAAACCAGTCCAATTTTTCTATATTGAACACCGCGCCGGCCTTGCCAACGCGCGACAAATCAAACTCCTCAATAAGCTCCGCCAAGGTAAACATTTCCTTTTCCGTGCCAGGATTCCACCCGAGTAAAGCGACAAAATTAATCATGGCTTCAGGCAAGTATCCTTTCTTTTGATAATCCTCGGCCGCGACATCGCCTTGCCGTTTACTCAATTTGGACTTATCCGGATTTAGCAAAAGCGGCAAATGCGCCATCTCCGGGACATCCCAGCCAAAATATTTATATAATTGAATATGTTTTGGGACACTGCTGATCCACTCCTCGCCTCTGATAATATGCGTGATTCCCATCAGATGATCGTCAACAACAACCGCGAAATGATAAGTAGGATAGCCGTCTGATTTCATTATCACCTGATCATCAATTAACTCATTCTTAAAACTAACTTCCCCGCGAATATTGTCTCTAAATATCGTCTCGCCTGTTTTTGGCATCTTCATACGGATAACGCATTTTTCGCCCGCTTTCGCTCGCTTTTCCGCCTCTTTCGGATCAATTGACGCACAATGACCGTCATAACCGGTCGGCAGTTTCTTCGCCTGCTGTTTTTCCCGCAATTCGCTAAGTCGTTCAGGCGCGCAAAAACAATAATAGGCGTGGCCGGCGTCAACAAGCTCCTGCGCGTATTTTTTATAAATTTCCAAACGCTCGGACTGGATATACGGCCCATCTTTCCCCTCTTGCGTTACAACGCAATCGCCCGAGTCGGTTATACATTCCAGTTTTACGCCTTCATCCGGCTCAAATCCGGCCCAATGTAATGATTTTAATATATTTATCACGGCGTTAGGCACATATCTCTCTCTATCCGTGTCTTCAATACGCAACAAAAATTTTCCGCCATGCTTTTTGGCGTATAAATATGGATACAACGCGGTGCGTAGGCCGCCAACATGCAAGTATCCTGTTGGACTTGGGGCGAAACGAGTGCGAATCATATTATTTTATAATTAGCAGAGAACCTTTGTTGTTTTTATATGCCTTTTCAATTTGTTCTTCAGTAAGATATTTGTCCGACAATTTCGGATCAAGATAATGTCTGCCAGTTCTAATTTTTCCATTTTTCATTTCTAGCACTAATATTAATGGCGTCCGGTATACCTTTTTTGTTTTTTGATCAGGATAACTTTCAATCAACTCAAGCATAATAACATTATCTCCTTCAGCAACATTCTTAATATCTTACTGTCGGCCCTTAATTGGATAAACATCCTCCAATTCAGCCTTAAGATTCGGCGTGGTAGTTGGAAAAAGTTTTTTGCCATTTAACCCCGTATCAACCCATGTCATTGTATAATCTTTTGTCATTTTCTTTAAAGCTGACGCTACATCGCCATCAACTTCATCTTTAAGAATATCTAATACAATCTGAATATTTTTACTAAATTTTTTTCTCATAAATATAATTTTTGATAATCAGATAACAAAACCTTACTGTCGCATTTAATATTCGCCATATACGGCTCGACTGTTTAAACAATCGATACATCCATTCTAACCCAACTTTGCGTAAAAATAAAGGGGCGCGTTTTGCCTTGCCGGAGATATAATCAAACGAACCGCCGACTCCCATCGCGATTTTTACGCTTGGCATTTTTGATAAATTTTCATGAATCCATTTTTCCTGCTTGCCCATGCCAAAGGCGACGAAGAGGATGTCGGGGTTACACGCGTTTATTTTAGCCACAGTGTCATCCCGAGCGAGGCTCGCGCCGACGAGGGATCCGTGTCCAAACGAATTGGACAGAGATTCCTCACGGAGTTTACATTGAACGCAGTGAATGTGTTCGGAATGACAATTCTCTTCAATCACCGGCCCTTTATCATACCCAACTATTTTCAAACCCGGAAATTGTTTTTGCAAATTCTCTGCGGTTTTTTTAACAACTTCATCCCTGCCGGAGCCCAACAAATAAACACCCGTCCCCTTCTCCGCCGCAATTTTACAAACCTCCAACATAAAATCAATGCCGGGAATGCGTTTAATTTTTGTAAACATTTCCAACCCTTTTCCATCACACAAATTCAAATCGCCGGAATTCAGGACATCTTGAAAATATTTATCTTTCTGCGCTTTTACAATCATTTCCGGGTTGGGAGTGAAAATTTTATGCTGATTTGAAGAACCTAAAAACTCACGAACTTTCTCTCGCGCTTTTTCCAAATCAACTTCGCTGATTTTGACTCCTAGAAAATTCATACCCCAAACCTCCTTTGTCGTTTACCATACTCCTCAATCGCTTTATCAAATTCTCTCTCATCAAAAGCAGGCCAGTGGACTTTTGGAAAATATAATTCACTATAAGCGCCCTGCCAAATCAAAAAACCGGAAGTTCTCTGTTCACCAGAAGTGCGGATGATCAGATCCGGGTCTGACAAACCACTCGTATCCAAATTCGCGCTGATTAAATCAAAATCAACCTCGCTCGCCTTTATTCCCATAGAAATTATCTTTTGAATCATCCGCTTAATCTCGTCGCGCCCGCCATAATTCAACGCCAAATTTGCAATAATCCCTTTGTTATTTTTCGTCTCCTCAATCGCCTTTTTTAATTTCTTGCTCAAACTCTCCGGCAACTCTTCCATTGAACCGACATGCCCAAGCCGAACTCCTTTTTTCTTAAATTCCAGCAAATACTTATCCAAATAATTCTCAAATAATTTCATCAGATAGCCAACTTCCTTTGGCGCGCGCGACCAATTTTCAGTTGAAAAAGCAAACATTGTAACTATCTTCACCCCACTTTTTTGGGCATACAAAATAATTCGTTTGGCGTTTTCCATCCCTTTCCTGTGCCCAAAAAAAGTGGGCAACCCGCGCTCTTTTGCCCACCTGCGGTTGCCATCTAAAATGATGCCAATATGTTCCGGAATTACTGAATCGTTCGCCATACTTTTTACCGTATGAAAAAATAATTACAGGCTAATTCTATCAAACTTGACATATTTTAACAAGATGATATAGTATTAGCACTCTAAGCATTAGAGTGCTAAACCAAATCAGCATGATCCCGCAAAATTTTACCAATAAATCTCAAGAAATCATTCAAAACGCGGCCAGAATAGCATATGAAAACGGCCAGCAACAAATTGAGCCGCCTCATTTGTTTTTTGCGCTTTTGGAAGATGCTGAAGGCGTCACGACATCAATCCTGCATAAATTTAACGCAAATATTATCGCGCTTAAGGCCGGCGCCCAATCTTTAATTGACAGACTTCCGCGCCAGTCCAACTCCACGGCTCAACCTGGCGGACTCGGACAAATTTTGCTTGGGCAGGCAATGATTTACATATTTCAGACAGCTGTAAACGAAGCAAAAAAAATGGGAGATCAATACATCAGTGTTGAACATTTATTTTTGGCCTTCATGATAAATAAAAATCCAATCAGCGATTTGCTTTTGTCGCACAAAGTAAATTATGACGACGCTCTCAAAATTTTAGCCGGCATTCGCGGAACACAGCGAGTTGATTCGCCAGAACCCGAAACTAAATACAATGTTTTGGAAAAATACGGAAAAAATTTAACAGAACTCGCGAGCAAAGAAAAACTTGACCCGGTAATCGGACGCGACGATGAAATCAGGCGCGTAATGCAAATCTTAAGCCGACGCACAAAAAACAATCCTGTTCTTATCGGCGAACCGGGTACTGGCAAAACCGCGGTCGTGGAAGGCCTGGCGCAGAGAATCGTGAACGGTGATGTGCCTGAATCTTTAAAAAACAAAGAAATAATCGCGCTAGATATCGGATCGCTTTTAGCTGGCACAAAATTCAGAGGCGAATTTGAGGATAGATTAAAGGCGGTTCTGAAGGAAATTGATGAATCTGACGGCAAAATAATTTTATTTGTTGATGAACTGCATACCATCGTCGGAGCTGGCTCATCCGAAGGCTCGGTAGATGCTTCAAATATGCTTAAGCCGGATTTAGCGCGTGGCACACTTCACGCTATCGGCGCTACAACACTCAAAGAATACCAAAAATACATTGAAAAAGACGCGGCTCTAGAGCGCAGATTCCAACCTGTTCTGGTTAGCGAGCCCTCGCGCGATGACGCAATCGCCATTCTTCGCGGGATTAAAGAAAAATATGAAGTCCATCACGGTGTTCGCATTACGGACTCCGCGATTATAGCGGCCGTTGATTTGTCGCAAAGATACATTAGCGATAGATTTCTTCCCGATAAAGCCATTGACCTGATCGACGAGGCCACTTCAGCATTGCGCATGCAAATTGACTCCATGCCGGATGAACTGGATAAGATGAAACGCGCGATGATAAAAATGGAAATTGAAAAACGCGCGCTTAAAAAAGAAGTGGAAGAAGAGGCCAAAGAACGACTGAAAAAATTAGAAAAAGATCTTGCCGAGCTCAAAGAAAAAAGTATGGAATTGGAAGCTCGCTGGAAAAATGAAAAAGAAATCATTACCAGCATACACAAGCACAAAAAAGAAATTGAACAAATTAAGCAAATGGCGGAAATTGATGAGCGCAAAGGAGACTTGCAAAAAGTAGCCGAAATCCGCTATGGAAAAATTCCGACGATAGAAAGTCAAATCAGGCAAGAAGAGCAAAAACTTTTACAAATTCAAAAAGACAGTGGGATTTTGAAGGAAGAAGTTACCGAAGAAGATATCGCGCGCGTAGTTTCCAGATGGACGGGCATACCGGCGCAAAAAATGCTCATTGGCGAAGCGGACAAACTTTTAAAAATGGAAGGCTACTTATCAACACGCGTTGTCGGGCAGGGAGAGGCTGTGAAAGCCGTGGCCAGCGCAATCAGACGATCTCGCGCTGGTATAGCGGAACCTAAACGGCCCATCGGCTCATTTATGTTCCTTGGCCCAACCGGAGTTGGCAAGACAGAACTCGCCAAAGCATTGGCTGAATTTTTGTTTGATACCGAAGATGCGCTTGTTCGCGTTGACATGAGTGAATACATGGAAAAACACACCGTTTCCAAAATTATCGGCTCCCCTCCCGGCTACGTTGGTTATGAGGAAGGCGGACAGCTCACGGAAATCATTCGCAGAAAACCATACTCTGTAGTTTTATTTGACGAAATTGAAAAAGCGCATCCGGATGTGTTTAACGTTCTTCTACAAATTTTGGATGACGGACGGGTAACCGACGCCAAAGGCAGGGTTATAAATTTTAAAAACACCGTTATTATCATGACCAGCAATATCGGAAGCGGCATGATTCTGGATTGGTCCAAAAAAGGAGAATTTGGTTTTGGAGCGGAACACGGTAAACGTCCTGAAGAAAAAGCAATCAAAGATAAAATTATGACCAGCCTGCGCGAACAATTTAAGCCGGAATTTTTAAATAGAGTTGATGAAATTACAATTTTTCACTCACTAACAGAACTGGATATCGCGAAAATTGTTGAAATTCAGCTTGAAAAAGTTAAGGAGCGTCTTCTTGAAAAGAAAATTACATTGGAAATAGCGGACAATGCCAAAAAATATCTGGCTAAAAAAGGTTTTGATGAAACATACGGCGCGCGTCCGCTTAAACGGATAATTCAAACAGAACTTTTAGACGAACTGGCAACGGCTATTATTGAAAAAAGGTTTGAAGAAAATGACATTGTTCACGTTTCGGCGAAGAAGGAAAAAATTACGCTTGAAAAGTAAAAAATAAAAAAACTGCCCTTGTCAGGGGGAGTTTTTTTGTTATTTATTTATTTATGCTATACTACCTCTATATGCCAAAGAAAGACAAAATCATAGCTTTTCTTGTATTCTTAGCTTTACTCATCCCCTATTTCCCGGCGCATTCCCAATCGGAATTCAATCCGAATTTTATTATTTCCGATGAAGAAATGCAGAGTACGGTTAATTGGGCCGCGGATGATATCCAAAAATTTTTAGAATCCAAAGGAAGTTACCTCGCCGCTTTTTTTGCCGAAGATGTTGATGGAATTTTTAAACGCGCGAGTGAGATAATTTATCAATCGGCGCAAAGGAACCAAATAAACCCAAAATATATTTTGGTGACTCTCCAAAAAGAACAAAGTTTAATAACCGAGGACTCACCCACTCAAAAACAGCTTGACTGGGCGACCGGTTATGGTGTTTGTGACGGCTGTTACTTAAGCGACCCGAATGTTTTAAAACACAAAGGCTTTGGAAAACAAGTTGATAATTCGGCTGGAATTATTCGTTGGTATTATGAAAACACTGAAAAATCTTTTGTAAAAAAGAAAGACCAAACCACAATAATTGACAAGGAACCTGTTATCCCCGGAAGCTGGGCCACCGCATTTTTATATACTTACACACCGCATCTTCATGGCAATAAAAACTTTTGGCGAATTTGGAACACATGGTTCGCGCAGGTTTATCCAAACGGCACACTTCTTAAGTCCGCCTCCAGCTCGGAAATCTGGTTGATTCAAAACAACGTCAAACGCAAATTTAAAAATCAAGCCACGCTTCTTAGCCGCGCGAATCCGGATTTAATTATTTCCATTCCGGATATTGAACTTAACAATTATCAGACAGGCGCGGAAATCGCTTTTCCCAATTATTCTATTTTAAAAGTCGCGGGAATTTATTACTTGCTTGACTACGATACGCTTCGGCCATTCGCTTCTGATGAGGTTTTTCGCCAGATCGGCTATAATCCGGATGAAGTTATAGGAATAACAGCTGAAGATATCGCCGGTTATACGATTGGGACAACAATCAACACAACCTCCACCGCTCCGCAGGGCGTAATTTATCAGATAACGGATTTAAGCAATGCTTTTTACCTCTACAAAGACAATGTACTTTATCCGATTACGGATGAAAAAATTGTTGATGAAAATTTTAGTGATTTAAAAATTGAACAGCACAAACTGATTGACATTAAAAATTTACCTGTTGCCGACATGCCACTTCCGTTTAAAGACGGGACGCTCCTTAGGATTTCAGGCGGCAACTCCATATTCGTGATGGAAAATGGTAAAAAACGAAAAATTGCAGACAATGAGACCTTCAAATCAATGGGCTACAAAAAATCCAATGTAATCACCGTGCAACAAATCACCGCTCTCGGCATTCTAACCGGCGAACCAATCTTCTTGAACAGCAGCCTGCTTTCATCGCGCAATAAATTTTTGGGTGACAGTTTGATAAAGGTTGATGATATTTACAGAAAGAGCAAAGTTCCGGCGTATTTGATTGCCGAATACCCAAGCGGCCGTATAATTTCCGGCAAGGACATAGACACTCCGCGTCCTATCGCCTCGTTGACAAAACTATTTGTCGCATATGAAGCGCTAAATCAGGATTTTGATCTTAAAAAAATATCAACATACGACAAAAAAATAGCCGGCTCAAGCGGACATATTCTTAATTTAAAAAATGGCGCAAAATTAAAAAATCTGGATCTTTTTTCAGCCATGCTGATCGGTTCTTACAACAACACGGCGCGAATGGTCGCGCAGGCAAGCGGGCTTTCTGAAGATGAATTCATACGAACTATAAATAAACGACTGGAAAACTGGGACGCAGACGACACGACCATTGCCGATGTTACCGGATTGGACGAGAGTAATAAGTCAACGCCGAGAAATTTGCTAAAAATCTTTACAAAAATTCTTGAAAATGATTTGATGCAAAAAACTTTGTTTGAACAAACATACCAATTCAAAGAAATGCCGAGCAAAGCCGGCGCTCAATTGCATACGATTGCCAACACAAATCAGTTATTGAAATTATCCGGCAGAAATTATAGAATACTGGCAAGCAAAACCGGCTATACTGACGAGGCTGGATCTGTAATGGTGATGTTGGTGGAAGGAAGAAAAACAAAGAAAAAATTTGTTATCGTGACTCTTGGAAACAAAGATTACAAAAATAGATTTAATGAGCCGAATAATTTGGCGAAGTGGATCGCCAGCGGCCAAGTTAAAATCGCTAATGTACAATAATCTATGTCTCTAGTTTTTGCGGCAATTGCGCCGCACCCGCCGCTTTTAATTCCGAGCATCGGCAAGCAGGCTGTTAAAAAAATTGAAAAAACTCAAAAAGCTTATGAACAGCTGGAGCAGGATTTATATTTGAGCCGACCTGAAATACTAATCGTAATTTCCCCGCATGGAAGCCATTTTAGCGACGCATTTACGTTAAATGTCGCTCATGAATTTCAAACTGACCTGCGCGAATTCGGTGATTTGAGCACAAAATTAAAATTTCAAGGAGAAATGAACTTATCTTCATATATCCGTGAAAGTGGAAAAGAACAAAAATTTCCAATGGGAATGATAAGCGAAACAAATCTTGACCACGGAACATCCGTGCCATTGTTTTTTTTAACAAGGCACTTAGCTGATTTAAAACTTATGCAACTTGGATTTTCCGACTTGGACTGGAAGACTCATGTTGATTTTGGAGTGATGATAAAAGAAAAAGTTCTCGAAACAAACAAACGGGTGGCAATTGTAGCATCAGCCGATTTGTCGCACGCTCTAATCACCGAGGCGCCGGCGGGTTTTAACAAGGCTGGCGCGGAATTTGATAAAAAAATACAAGAATTTTTAGCTCATAATAATTTGGCGGGAATGTTGCAGTTGGATAAAAAATTAGTGAAAGACGCGGCCGAATGCGGTTTCAGATCAATTTTAATATTAATGGGTATTTTGCAGGGCATCCATAATATTTATAAACAATACGCATACGAAGCGCCGTTTGGAGTGGGATATTTGACAGCTAATTTCGCTTTGTCCGAAGGATAATATGTTTGCTCAAGTTATTCCGGCGCGAAGAATGCCTTTGGGGCTTCAGTATTTGGATTATTTAGTGCCCTCCGATATGGCCGGCGATATTAAAGCTGGCCAGCTTGTAAAAATTCCTTTTCGTTCTAAAGAAATTTTTGGAATAATTAACGAATTAAAAACAGAAACCAGAGCTAAAGAAGCCAAACCAATTGCTGAAATAATTTCAACTACCGCACTATTATCCAAACAGCAAATCGCTTTTTTGGAAGACATGTCCGAATTTTACAAAACTTCGCTTGGATTTTTATTAAAAACAAATTTATTGCCACTACAAAAACGAAAGTTAAAATATTTATCAAAACTTGTTCAAAATTTTGACTCGCAAAAACAAACCGCCAAAAAACCGGGTGTTTTTTTATATAAAAATTTTTTTGACAAAATTACTTTTTTAATCTCAACTATTGGCGAAGAAAACGGCCAGACGCTTTTGCTGGTCCCGGAAATTGCCTCATTGATTAATCTGAAAAAAATACTTCCGGCGGAAGCGCAAGATAAAGTTGTATTTATTGCCGGAGACATGGGGAATAAAGAACTATTTGCAAAATGGATTGATGTCTGGACTGGTTCAAAAAAAATTGTAATGGGCACGCGCTCGGCGTTATTTCTTCCGTGGCACAATTTACGCACCATCATTCTTGATGATGAGGCAAATCAAAATTATAAAAGCTGGGACATGGCTCCGCGCCTGCACACTAGAGATGCCGTAATTTTTTTGGCAAAGCACCACAACGCCAAACTTTATTTAATGGGCCATACGCCATCTGTTGAAACATTTTTCTTCGCAAAAAATAAAATTTACTATAATGAATCAAAGATTCCGCAAATTCAAACGAGCACGGAAATTATCGACCTGCGAAACGAACGCAAAGCCCATAATTATAGTTTTTTAAGCAACGCTTTGGTTGACGGATTCAAAACAATCTCCGGCGATGTTTTTTTCTTTTTGAACAGAAGAGGAAGCTCTAGCTATGTCGGCTGTCGGGATTGCGGGAATGTTATAAAATGTCCAAAATGCAATCGTTCAATGAATTTTCACGAAGATGCAAACCGAGTAGTGTGCCACTTTGACAAATATTTTGAACCGATGATTGAGTCGTGTAAAAAATGCAATGGCATAAACATGGCCATGTTTGGCGCCGGCACGCAATTAGTTGAAACGACAATACATCGTCTGCTCGGGAGCGCGAACAAAAAATTAATAATCAGAATTGATAGCGACCAAAATGACATTGAAAAACTGAATACAACTGAAGACAAAATTATAATTGGCACACAATTAGCGTGGCCTCGTCTTGACTGGAAAAAAATTAAACTGATGGCATTTGTTGACGCCGACTCTTCGCTGTTTATTCCGGAGTATAAAATCGCGGAAAATTTGTGGTGGCAAGTTCGCGACGCTCAGTATAATTTACAAAACGGAGCAAAAATTATCATACAAACCGCCAACCCGGATCATATTATTTTTAAATCGCTTTTTAATCCGGAATCTTTTTATAATGAACAATTAAACGAGCGGCGCGCCTTGGGCTATCCGCCATTCAAATTTATCGTAAAATTATTGTACGGCAATTCAAGCCGTGAAATGGCTGAACGTGAATCGGAAAAATTAGCCGCTGATTTAACAGCCTTGACTAAAATTCACCAAGATATTACAATATCCGGTCCACTGCAAACCGCGCCATATTTCTACGGCGGACAATTCTGGCAAGTAATTTTGGCAAAAATAAAATACGAGAGTTACAAACAAAGCACAAAATTACTTCTAACCAAAGTTCCCAAAACATGGAAGGTTGACCCAAATCCAAATTCAATTTTATGCCTATAAGCAATACTATGATTTTAAATATTTTAATTGAGCCTGATGAATTACTTCATAAAGTCGCCAACAATATTGACGTCAATGAAATTAAATCTGAAAAAATACAACAACTAATCGCCAATCTTAAAGAAACTATGCGCTCTCAAGACAACGGGGCTGGCA
>JBBTQE010000018.1:0-1546 GCA_038065775.1 Patescibacteria group bacterium | reverse complement strand
TTACTACACACTGCGATCTGTAGATACTGCCGGCAATGAATCAAAAAGCACTAAGCCGATCAAAATAAATGCCGGTCAGACCACCAAGCCGCCAATTCCGACCGGGCTTTCTGTTGGAAAGAGCTCTACTGCAGTAAAAAATTTGCAGAAAACCTTGATTTCTTCCGGGTTGCTGGCTTCCGATTTCAAACTTAGCAATCTCTTTGATGAGCAAACTAATGTGGCTCTGCAATCATTCCAAGAACGGCACGGCTTGCCTATGACCGGTAAAGTAGATAAAAAAACAGCTATTCTTCTCAACAGACTTTTTCTTCTTAACAAAACACTGTAATTAATTTATTTTGCGCCGCAGAAGACATTGACACTAGGGTTTTTTTGTTGTATAATTTTTTTATCTAAAATTGGGTCGGTAGATCAACTTGGTTAGATCGCTTCCCTGTCACGGAAGAGGTTGCGGGTTCGAGTCCCGTCCGACCCGCGAAATAAAATAGCCCTGTTGGGCTTATTTTATTTTGTGGGCGGAAGCGAGCAAACTGCTTTGCTCGCGGCGGGATGAGAACGCTGGAGCGAAGCCGAGCGAGTTTGCTGTGAGCGAGGCCGCGAGGCGGTGGCTAGGCCAAAATTTCGGAAGAAATTTTGAGCCGAAGCCGAGTCCCGTCCGACCCGCTCACACTTTTTTAAACAAAAACAGCACCCATTAAAGGGGTTGTTTTTGTGCATCAAGCTTTTTATGCTATAATGTTAGCGGTATTGACAAATCAATGGTTAAATCATAATATAACCATCTATGGCTATAACTAGAAGAATTAAGGATCAATTAATCAGACTACTTTTAGGAAGAGCGGCAATGCCTCGAGGTCTTTTTGAATTAAGTGAATATTTTAGACATTTTGCTCCCATTAATTTCAGATATGAAAAAGAAGACGGATCTATCGTAGCGGTTAGCACCAATTTTAGATATGGTTCTATAATCACTTCCGGAAAAAATGAAACAGATTTGGATAAGAATATTAAAGATGCCATACTTACGGCATTTTTAGTACCTTCTTCTTACGCAAAAGAGGCAAAGGTGATCAATATTAATGAACAGGGTCGAGAGTATGCCCTCGCTTAGTGAGCTCCCCGGGGAAATTAAACGAACAAAATTCACCAAGGTCTTAATACGCCTTGGTTTTGAAATAGATAAAAGTGGTGGGGATGGAAGTCATTATAAAATTATATGGCCACCTACTCAAAAAAGTGTAACACTGCCGTCAAAACTTAGAAAAGACGTTTTGAAGTATTTGCTTAAAGAGATTGAATTGATTTCTGAAATTACATGGGAAAGTATCAAAAAGGAGTTGTAGTGTGTATGTAAATAGAACCTTCTGTTCTAACCAGTCAAGTTTCCACTTCGTCCCATACAGCCAGCATTAAAAAATGACTGCCTAGTGGCAGTCATTTTTTTTCTCATTCACACCCTGCGCCGCCATTTGTTCCTCGCGCAGCTTTTTATCAAGCGTTAATATTTTTTCTCCTTCTTTGTCCAGTTTTACGAAGCGTCTAA
>JBBTQE010000017.1:0-4283 GCA_038065775.1 Patescibacteria group bacterium | reverse complement strand
TTCCATTCTGGTGCCGGGAGAGGGACTTGAACCCACATTCCCTTGCGGGAACCAGCTTCTAAGGCTGGCGTGTCTGCCAATTTCACCATCCCGGCAAATTGCACTTAATTAAAACATAAAATCCGAAAAAAATCAATGCCCAAACTAAAAAACGGTCGCCTAAGGCGACCGTTTTTTATTTTATAATTTATCTTCCTCTGCCTCCGCCTCTGCCGCCTCCGCCAAATCCGCGATGCGGCGGACGCGGGCCGCGTTCAAAAGCCGGCTGATCAACATAGCCATCCGGTTTTGGAAGTAACTGTTTTATACTCAAATTGATTCGACCAAGATTGTCTATTTCTTTCACAACAACTTTTACTTTATCACCGATGTTAAGCACGTCGCCAGGGCGATTTGTTCTTGCCCATGCGATTTCGCTCACATGAACTAAACCATCTTGTCCCGGCAAAATATTTATAAACGCGCCAAAGTCTTCAAGTCTCGCGACTGTTCCCTCATAAACTTCCCCGGCAGTAACTTCATGCGTTAATTCTTTGATCCAATTTAACGCCTTTTCCATGCCCACGGAATCAGTGGAAGTAACAAACACTCGGCCGTCATCTTCTATATCAATTGACACGCCGGTTTCGGCGATTATTTTGTTGATCATCTTTCCTCCCGGACCAATTACATCGCGAATCTTATCCGGATTAATATTAACCGTAATAATTCGCGGAGCAAATGGCGACAATTCTTTTCTCGGTTCGGCAATAATCGTCTTCATGAAATCAAGAATTTTTACTCGCGCTATTTTTGCCTGTTCAAATGTTTGTTTAACAATATCCCAGCTCAAACCGTTTGTTTTTGTATCCATCTGAATGGCGGTAACACCGTCGCGGGTGCCGGCGATTTTGAAATCCATGCCTCCCGGGCCGTCTTCAACATCCTGCAAGTCAGTAATAATTTTCCAATCTTTGCCAGCACTGGCCAAACCCATAGCGATTCCGGCAACCGGTTTCTTGATTGGAACCCCGGCATCCATCAAAGCCAAAGTAGAACCGCAAGTTGAAGCCATGGAGCTTGACCCATTTGAACCAAGCACTTCGGAAACAACTCTCATCGCGTATGGGAAGTCCTTTTCATCCGGCAAAACCGGCTCTAAAGCTCTTTCGGCCAAAGCGCCGTGTCCGATAGACCGATTGCCCGGACCGCGCAAAGGACCTGTTTCGCCGTAAGTGGCAGGCGTATCATTATAATGATGCATATAGCGTTTGGTGCCATCTTCTTCCATAGTATCAATTGTCTGCACATCGCCAGGAGCGCCCAAAGTTACCACAGATAAAACCTGCGTGTCGCCGCGCATAAACATACCTGTGCCGTGAGTGCGAGGCAACAAACTAACTTCGCCGCTTAACGCTCTGATATCAGATAATCCTCTGCCGTCCAAACGTTGATCGCTCTTCAATATCCGCTCGCTTATCCTTTCCTCAACAAAAATTTTCATCCGTCCCAAAACAACTGTCATAATTTTTTCATCAACTTCCTTTTTTTCAAGCATGTCTTTTACTGCCTCGCTAAATTTATCAACCATGGCCACTCGTTCAGCCCTATTTTTCTTCGGCTTATCAAAAATCCAATCATCAACATGACCGGCGACAAATTCTCTGACTTCCTTTTCAACTTTCTGCAATTCTTTTTCTTTCTCATCGGCAATTTCTTCCATATTTAATTTTTTCTCGCCGGCTTCTTTTTGAATTTTTTTAATAAAATCCAAAACCGGTTCAAGTTGTTTGACGCCGAACTGCATCGCGCCGATGACTTCATCTTCCGAGGTCTCTTTACAACCCGCCTCAACCATAATAATTTTGTCAGACGCGCCAGCGACAACAATATCAACATCACTGGCATCGCGCTCAAGCAAAGTCGTATTTATCTTCCACTTGCCATCAACCCGGCCGACGCGAACTCCGCCGATTGGGCCATCCCATGGAATGTTTGAAAGCGACAAAGCGAGTGAGGCGGCGATCAAAGCCGGGATTTGAGAATCATTTTCTCCATCATAAGAAAGCGCGGTTAAAATAACCTGCACATCATTTCGCATTTCCTGATTGAAGAGAGGTCTGATGGCGCGATCAACCAAACGACCGGACAAAATTGCGTCTTCCGTCGGCCTGCCCTCCCGTTTGATAAACCGGCTACCTTTTATTTTTCCGGCGGCGTACATTTTTTCTTCAAAGTTAACCATCAACGGGAAAAAATCTATCCCATCGCGAGTTTTATTGCTCATCATGGCAGTAGCCAAAATCACCGTGTCGCCGTAACGCACAGTGCACGAAGCATTTGTCTGCAAGGCTAATTTGCCAACTTCAACGGATAGGGTTCTTCCGCCCCATTCCATGGACCAATTACGAATATTCATAAAAATACCTTTCTCGAAGATGATTTGAGAGCTAAAGACCAGCGAATGGTCTATGTGTCCTCAAACCAGCTCCATTGATTAGTTAATTTGTTAATTATTATTTATTGTCATCCTGAATGAAATGAAGGATCTCTGTCTTAATCGCCGAACGGACAGAGATTCTTCGCTATGCTCAGAATGACAACGATTGCTTATTATATTTTCTTCGTTGGATACGCCGGTCTCTTGGCGCTATATCTCTTATCCGCAATCAAAAACTTCGCCTTATCCTGACTCAAATCCAAAAAATCATCGGCCGCGTCTATTAACTTGCTTGAAGTTGTCTCTCCAAACGCCACTACCTCAACCTGTTTGCCCTGATTGCGCAAATAATCAACCAAAGGAACAAAGTCGCCGTCTCCGCTTACCAAAACAATCGCGTCCAAACTTGTGGAAAAACGGATCGCGTCAACCGCCACTCCCACATCCCAGTCGGCTTTTTTTTCGCCTCCCAAAAAAATCTGTAATGGTTTCTCTTTTGTTTCTATACCTACATTATATAACGCGTCAAAAAACGGCTGCTCTTCTTTGCTCTCGGTGCTGACAACATAAGCGATCGCGCGGATAAGTTTGCGCCCGGCTGTCGCCTCTTTGACTATATTGCCGAAACTAACTTTCGCGCCAAACAAATTCTTGGCGCTGTAATACATGTTCTGCACATCAATAAACACCCCAACGCGCTGTTCAGGGTGCTTAAGAGGATTTCTTTTTTTATTAATTTGCGGGTTCATTAACATGTCCAATTAGCTCCGCCTCTTCTGCCGGTTCTTCTTCAACTGCGGCGGCGGTTCCGTCCGGCTTTGTAATAATTCTAGGTTGTTTTATTTTAAGCTTCTTTGCCAGCTGTTCGTAACTTTCCGGATTTTCTTTCTTTAAATAACGCATCAAATTGCGTCTGCTTGAAACCTTTCTCAAAAGACCTCTCCTTGAAGAATGGTCCTTTGGGTGGGTTTTGAGATGATCCACCAATTCATCAATTTCCGCGTTTAAAATGGCAATCTGAACTTCATTTGAACCGGTATCACCCGCGTGCGTCTGAAATTTTTTAATAATTTGCTGTTTTTTCTTTTTTTCTAACATACGAGAATTATAGTTAACGAGCTTGCCAAAGGGGTATGTTTCCCGGCAGTCCGCGACCTTAGGCCAATAATTTAACTCCTATACAGTAGCTTAAAATGATTAAATTGTCAAGCGGTCGGTCATCTGCGGCTTATCAAATAATCTAATACCCATCTCGAAATCGCGTAAGATAAAACGACCACTATCAAGCCAATCACTGCGGCCTCCACCGCATTTTTTGCCCTCTCAATCAATTCCTCCTTGCCTCGCGAAGTTAACCAGCGAAGACCGGCGTAAAGCATGATCAAGAGAAAAATAATCCCCAGCATTGAAAGGACAGCGCTGATGATTTTTTGAATTGTTTTGAGCAAAACGGCTTCTCCGTCAGTGGAAGTGTCGTAGCCGCCAATACTGTCACCCGTAGCCTTTAAGCCAAAATCATTAGCTAGAGTCGGCCCGACTATAATTAACCCAAAAAAAATGAGGGACAGCGCCAAAGCTAAAATTTTCTTTTTCATAGAGTATATATTGATAAAATAAGGCAATACATGGCTAATTATACCACATCTTGATTTTTATGTAAAAATAGTGTAAAATAGTTTGTGCTTTTTTATGACCCCGTAGTTCAATGGATAGAATAGAAGCCTTCTAAGTTTTAGATCTAGGTTCGATTCCTAGCGGGGTCACAATCGGTTATAATATAACCGACATATGGTGCCCATGGTATAAAGGTTATTACGCGAGATTGTGGCTCTCGCAATACCGGTTCAATTCCGGTTGGGCACCC
>JBBTQE010000016.1:0-7481 GCA_038065775.1 Patescibacteria group bacterium | reverse complement strand
TGGAAAATACTTTGTACTACTATAAAATTACTGTTACAGACACTAACTCTGTTTCAGCCGAATACGCGGGGTCTTTCAGAACGGCAAGTATCGCCGATGTAATCCCTCCGATTATCAGCGGTGTTGTTGTTAGTGCGAACGCAAGCACGGCCAATATTTCCTGGAGCACAAATGAACTCGCTGACAGCCAAATCAATTATGGTTTTACAACTTCTTATGGTTCAAATTTTGCCGAACTAACGCTTGGTTTAAATCACAGTATTAATCTTGGCAGTTTAATTCCGAGCACAACTTATCATTTTAGACTGATATCAACCGACGGTTCCGGAAATAGCGCCAGCACCGTTGACGCGACATTCGCGACACAAAAAGATTCTGCGCCTCCGCCCGATGTGTCAAGTTTTTTTTTGGCGACAACATCAAATTCTATTATTTTAAATTGGTCTAATCCGATTGTAGGCGACTTTGCCGGAGTAAAGGTGTTGAGGAAAATAGGTTCTCAATCCGCGAATTCAAGCGACGGAACGTTAGTTTATGTCGGAAGCGGATCTGCGTTTACGGACACGGAAGTATTGATAAATTTAAATTACTATTACACAATTTTTTCTTTAGACACTTCGGGCAATGTAAGCTCCGGAATTTTTAGAAATGGGAAAATTCTTTTCACGCCGGGCGCCGAAATTTGCGCCAATGGAATTGATGACAATTTAAACGGGGATGTTGATTGCGCCGACTCCGCCTGCTCCGGAACCTCGGCCTGCGCCCCTTCTGCAGTTCCGGAGGTTTGTAATAATTCTTTGGATGACGACGCTGACTCGGCGATAGATTGCGCGGATAGCGACTGCGGCGGAAGCGCTTATTGCGCCGCGCCGCCATCCGGAGGAGGAGTTGCGGAAGTTTGTAATAATGGCGTAGATGACGATGTGGACGGAAAAATAGACTGCTCCGATGAAAATTGTTTTGGATTTAGCGGGTGCGGAAGCGGTTCATATTTGGCCGCGTGCAAAGACGGAAACGATAATGACGGCGACGCGAAGATTGATTTTCCGGCTGATTCCGGGTGTGAAAATTCCGATGATGCGGATGAATATAACCCGGCCGATAGCACGGTTCCTTCTTTCGCCAAAATTGCGCTGAATGACCTTAATTTTTATGTTGGAAGCGGCAATATAAAAGCTTGGCCCAGAAATGGAGCAATTGAGGGTTTGGCCAATGCCGATTTGACCGTAAGCATTTCTAAAAATGGATTAGCCGGACAGCCAAAGAGCATTGTTTTGAAAGTTGGCGACACAGATCAACATCAGTTTGTATATAATGTTTCCGAGAGCACTTATTATACAAACCTTGCTTTTAATGGACGCGGCGAAACACAGGCATATTTGGAAATTGATTACGGTTCTGGCCAGTTGGATTCTGTAGGTTTTAAAATTTTATCTTTACCAAATGGAGATGTTTTTGATAATAATAACAACAGGTTGTCGGGTGTTGAATTGGCATTATATCGCGGGTGGGGCGAGAGAATTTCTACTGAAAGCTATGGCAAGCCGAACCCGGCAATTTCAGACACAAATGGAAATTATGGATGGGTAGTGCCAAATGGGGAATATTTTATAGTCTTGAAAAAGGATGGTTATTTTGACAGGACAACGGCGGTGCAAAAAGTTGAGAATAATATTGTAAATTTTAGAATTTCGCTGATAGCGCGACCGCAAAAATTGGCTGACGCGATTAATCCGGACGCGACCATTGGGGATAATGTTCAGAATGTGGCAAAGAACCTGGCCGCGCAAGCGGCGGCTGTTACGCAGGTTACTTTGCAGAAGGTTGAAGCGATTGTTGATAACCCGGCAGTGGAGAATGTTGCTAAAAAAATTGTGGCTCCAACCGCGATTTCCGTTGTGGTTGTCGGAGTGATCCCCCTTATTTCATGGTTGGATTTTTTGCCGTTTTTGCGTCTGTTATTCTTGCAACCATTAATGATGTTAGGATGGAGAAAACGAGCCAAATGGGGTCTTGTATATAATGCATTAAATAAACAGCCGATTGATTTGGCGATGGTAAGGTTGTTTAACGCTGAAAATGGAAAGCTTGTGCAGTCAAAAGTTACCGATCCGCAAGGCCATTATATTTTTATAGTAAATCCCGGAAAATACAAAATTGAAGTTAAGAAAAATAATTATGTATTTCCTACAAATTTATTAAAGGAGTTTAAATCTGATGGACAAAAAATCGATTTGTATCATGGTGAAATAATTGAAGTTGCCGAAAAGAACGCCTCAATTACGGCTAACATTCCGGTGGATCCGGTAGGCGCGCGTAAAAAACCAGCCCGCCTTATTTTTGAAAAAATTGGAAGGAAATTGCAACTTGTGTTGTCATGGGCGGGCATTATCGTAACCGGCATTTCACTTTATATTTCTCCGAAATGGTATTTGGCGGTTTTGCTTGCGGTGCATGTTGGTTTGTTCTTCTTGTTCAGAAGATTATCAATGCCTATGAAAACAAAAGGCTGGGGCATTGTCGTGGATTCATTCAGCAAAAAACCTCTTGGCAAAGTTATCGCCAGATTATTCAATTCGCAATTTAATAAATTGGTCGCGATTGAGATTACGGATAAAAAAGGCAGGTATTCTTTCTTGGCTGGGGATGATAGCTACTATATTACATATGAACATAGAGACTACCAACCGCTGAAGACCGATGATATAGACCTGAAAGGCAAGCCTTCTGAAACCATCTCAAAGGATGTTGATTTGAAAAAGTATTGATGATTGACAGTAGAAAGGTTTTTATTTATACTGCGAAAGTGATTAATTGTAGGGGCCAATAGCTCAGCTGGCTAGAGCGCTTCCATGGCATGGAAGAGGTCCGGGGTTCAAATCCCCGTTGGTCCACCAAATTTGATTTTAATCTTCTATGGCTTCATTAAGAAAAAAATTTGAAGCGCTGATGTTGGCGGGCGCGCTTGCCACCGGCTGTCCGGAAAAAAAAGCGACTGATGGTGAGAGAGGCAAACCTCATACGCCAGAAATTAAGAAAGCCGAAAAACATTTTCGCGTTTCAGCGGAGCCCTGCGTTTTTGACAACAATCCTGATTTTTTTAAAAAATTTTCAGGAGGGGAGTTTTCCAAAGAAGAAAAACAAAAGCGGACAGAAGTGGCCAGTAATGGCATCACGATTTTTCATGATATTGGTCTTGATTTTTATATTGTTAAAAAAGGCGATACAATAAAAAAAATAAGAATCAAACTTTCAGGCATGCCAAAGTATGGCTATTTAGAGTTTCAATATTTCATATTTTGATGATGGGCCCGGGACTGGAAGGAAGGCAAAATCTTAATCTTACCGAAGGTCAGCTTTATCACCCAAAAAATGCGTGCAAATTGTTTTTGGCGTTCATGATAGAAAAATCAAAAGGGAGAGAAAAAGAGGCGAGTGATTTTTTTCCGCTCCAGGAGCACGCGCCGGATGTTGCCGCTTTTTATAATGGCAAAAGATGGAAAAAGAGGAACCCGGATTATGTTAGAAACATCTTGCGGTATTATGCCGGAGCGACTGATTTATTAAATGAGCTTAAAGGAAGATGAGCGAAAGGGTTTATTTTTCGTTCAGGATCCGTTCTATCAGCTCCCGGGCCGCCGCTACCAGATAATCTCGCGTCGCCTGGTCTTTCGGCAGGCCTCCATTCGCGAATTGAAGTATTCCTTCTCCAAGTTGCAGAGCAGTTTGTTGTAGTTGATTTTCTAAAGCGCCTTTTTGTTTTTCTGCCGCGGCCAATTTTTCATTTTGGCTTTCTCCCTCCATCATTTTAGCCAATATTTTTACAATATCTTTGTTTCCTAAAGCATTGTTTAGATTCTGATCTTCTATCAATTCTTTTCTTATTTCCACAACCACCCTGCCCTTTTTTCCAGCTTTATCAAATGAATATAACCACTTTAACTCTTTGTAATGTTCCCCAACATATTTTTGGCATTCGGCTAAATAATTTTCATTTTCCGAGCCTGTTTCACCTGTCATAATGGTTAGTTATATTTAAAAGCTGTATTTATCTTAATACTAATTAAAGCGTCCGTCAATCTTCTCGCGCATTGTCGGAAGCCCTAATATCTGGTATTATTCCCGCGATTAAAACTTAATATATGCGCGCCCAATATTATCTCTGGTTTGCCATTATCGCTCCTTTTTTTCTTGGCCTGCTTTGGCCAGCTTCAGGATTGTTTTTGAAGCCGTATGTAATGCCAATGCTGATGGCGATGATGTTTTTCAGTTGTTTGAAAATCAATATTGCCGACTTCAAAACTCTGCCCAAAAATTTGTGGCGTTTCGCGATAATTCTGGCAATGATTTTTTTGCTTCCGGTTTTAGGCGTGTGGCTTTTCAGGAATTTCATGGATCATTTGGTTTTTGCCGGGTTAATTCTGGCGGCTTCAATGCCCGCGGGTATAGCCGTTGTTTTTTTGTCCGATGTTTTGGGTGGAGAGCCGGCCAAAGCCATGGTTTCAACCGCTTTAGCGCATATATTGGCGCCGGTGGTTTCGCCTTTTTTGGTTTGGTTTTTTGTCAGAAAAACCGTTGACATTAATTTGGTTGGAATGATGGTCTTAATCGCCAAGCTCGTCCTGATTCCTTTTGTCGCCGCGCAGGCGTTAAAATTGCTTCGTTTGCATGGAAAATTTATTTTGGTTTCAAAATTTACAAACAACCTGTTGCTTTTTTTGATCGTCTTGGGTATCATTGCTCCCGCGAGAAGTTTGATTCTCAATGCCGGGAGCCAGCTGAATATTGCCGTGGCTGTGGTTGCCGCCGTAGTCGTGACCCAGGTATTTCTGGCGATTTTATTTGGCAGAACCCACAAAGAAGACGTAACATGGTCGGTCGTTTCCACATTTAAAAATTTTACGCTATCATCGGTGATAGCGATGTCGGCTTTCGGGCCGTCGGCTCTTTTGGGTTCAGTCGCTTATATTATCGTGGATAATTTGGCGCTAATCCCCATCTCAATTTTTTCTAAATTTAAAAAATAGAATATGGCGTTCGTTGTCTGGCTGGTTGTATTGTTTATTGTGGGTTCCTTTGCCGTCGCGAGCCTTTCTTTCGCGCCGTGGATTCCGGCCAGAACCAGGGACTTGAGCAGAATCATGAAACTTGCGAATCTTAAGCCCGGCGAATTTTTTTATGATTTGGGCTGTGGAAACGGGAAAGTCGTGCTTTACGCCGCTAAAAATTTTGGCGCGAGAGCTATTGGTTTGGAAATCGCCATTGTGTTGTATATTTTTTGCGTGATTCAAAAATTCTTGACCGGAAATAAAAACGCTCATTTTAAATTTAAAAATTTATTTAGCGAAAACATGTCCAAGGCCGATGTTGTGTATTTTTTCGGATTGCCAAAAACGATTAGGAATAAAATGAAAGGAAAATTGGACGCGGAACTTAAACCGGGCGCGAGAGTGATTTCTTACGCTTTTCCGGTTGAAGGGTGGACTCCGGATGTGGTAGATAAACCAAATGACAGCGAAGTCTCAATTTATTTATATAAAAAATAAGTATTGAGATTGGTAATTTTTTCGCTTTCCTCGTCCGCGAGGACTCGGGGATGGTCGCTGTGGCGACCATAACCCGCTCAAAAAATACTAATCTCAATTATAAATTATGTCACTATCCGTTGGAATTGTCGGTTTGCCGAATGTTGGAAAATCCACGCTTTTTAACGCATTGACGCGCAGTAAGCAGGCAGACGCGCAAAACTATCCTTTTTGCACCATTGATCCAAACATTGGCGTTGTTGAAGTTCCGGATGATCGCCTGCAACAGTTGGCGGCTGTTTCAAAGTCGCAAAAAATAGTTCCGACCGTAATTAAATTCGTTGATATCGCCGGCTTGGTTAAAGGCGCATCGCAGGGCGAGGGTTTAGGCAATAAATTTTTGTCTCACATCCGCGAGGTTGACGCTATCGCGCAGGTTGTCCGAAATTTTAGCGACAGCAACGTAACTCATGTGCATAATAAAATAGACCCGCAGGAAGACGCCGATGTTATAAATTTGGAACTGGCGCTGGCTGATTTGGAAACCGTAAAAAAACGATTGGGTAATACAAAAAGAAACGCTAAGGGCGCGGCGGCTAAAGATTTTGGAAAGGAAATTAGATTGCTTGAAAGAGTGGACGCGCAGTTGCAGGCAGGCAAGCCGGCCAGCGAGTTAGATTATAATGAGGACGAAACTTTACTAATGAAAGAATTGCAGTTGCTTACCATGAAACCGATGCTTTTTGTGGTAAATGTGGACGAGGTTAGTGCCGCGTCCCCAATTGTCATTCCGACGACGAAGGAGGAACCCGGTTCGTCTGGACAGACAGAGATCCCTCGTCGGTCGCCCAAGGCGACCTCGCTCGGGATGACAGACGCACAGGTAATAATTTGCGCCAAGCTGGAGGCCGAACTTGCCGATTTAAGTCCGGAAGAAGCGAGGCAGTATTTGAAGGAGCTGGGTATGGAAAAAACCGGTTTAGACAAATTAATTATTGAAAGCTACAAGCTGTTGAATTTGCTAACTTATTTTACCAGCGGCGAACCGGAAACCAGAGCATGGACCGTAAAGCATGGGGCAAAGGCTCCTGAAGCGGCCGGTGTTATTCACACGGATTTTATTAAGGGTTTTATAAAAGCCGATGTCGTTGATTGGCAAGATTTTGTGAAAGCCGGAGGCTGGAACAAACTTAAAGAAACCGGCAAGATGAGATTAGAAGGGAAAGATTATGTTGTTCGTGACGGAGATGTGTGCTACTTCCACATTAGCGCCTAAAGCGGTTTTATAAATTTCCAAATTTCTCTGCCGACTCTTTGATCCGGACGGGAGTAAAGAAGAAATTGTTTGTCTTCAATTAAAATGTCCGGCTTCAAACCGAGCTTCATCGCTTCATCGCGGATGGAAATTGTCACCCATTCATTATTAAATTTAAATCTGGGAATCACAATCACGACCCTGCCTCCGGGCTTGAGAATTTTTTTAAATATTTTTAATGTTTCAAGGTAAAAAGATTTTAATTCGTTCGCTTGTTTTATAAGCTCCTCTTTTACTTCTCGGCCTTTCAGCGGCTTTCCTAAAAATGGTTCTGTCACAATCGCGTCAATTGAATCAGCCGAGATTTTTTCATCCAATAATTCAACTTGGCATTTAAATACATCAATGTCCGGATTGTCCTGATTGAATTTCTCGGCGATCCATTTAATATTATTTATTGTGTCTTCCACCGCTTTTTCGGCCGAGTCGCTTCCAATTAAATTTTTATAGCCCATCAGCATCGCCTCGCTCAAAATGGTGCCTGATCCGCAAAACGGGTCAAGTATTTTTTCATTCGTTTTTGTTTGCGACAAATTTATCATCATCATCGCCAGTTTCGGCGGGAGCATACCGCTTAGATTATCGCGCCCGGGCCTGCCAAAATCTCTCGCGCTGGATTCCTCAAATGGCTGAACCGCCAT
>JBBTQE010000015.1:0-9295 GCA_038065775.1 Patescibacteria group bacterium | reverse complement strand
GATTAAAAATTTAGCGAGATATACTAATGCAAATTTCTTTTCTGAAGATACTATCGCAAATTCAGAATTTGCCGAACCGTTTAATAGTTCCAAAGAAGTGTATGTTGAAATTAGCGGGAAACTCGTGAGATTTTTAGCTAAAGATGGTAATAATCTTGCAAGATTATTAGAAGAAGATATTTGGTCTGGTGAAAAAATTTATACAGTAGATGATACAAGAAACGTCCTCCCATCCTACCGCGACAATCTTTTTCCAAAAGCCGTTCTCACCGGCGCGAGCGTAATAAAATTATTTTTTGAAGAAGTTGAAAAATATAAGAAAAATCCTGAGGCGATGGAGCCGATTGTGCCGGATCGGCATGATTCATTTTTAGTCGCGTTACAACAATTTCCCAAGCGAACCATAATCAAAATTTGCGGATATTCCGAGGGAACTTGCTCTAAAATCTATAACACAATTGGCAATGTAGTTGATACCACAAAGAATATTTTTCTTGCGGCGCAGTCATGGGTGAATCAAAAGCTTGGAGGAGCATCGCCTCAAATCGCAACTGGCCAAAATGTGGACACACTCCCCGCGGTGACAGAGCCAACACCTTCCAGTCCTCCTCAAGAAATAAACACGGCAAGTCCTGTCGCGACAACAACTCCTAAACCAGTCGCGCCGGTAATAAAACCCGCGCCAAAAAAAATCCCCGCGAAAACGCCGGTCAAAATTCAGCCTGATATTTTTCCGGACAATCTCCCTGAAATATTTCCAGACGCGGTTGACGCAGCGCGGCCAAATTTGGATAATTTAAAGCCAAAATCCACGCCGTCAATTGCGTTGGGAGGCGGTGGCGCCGCGGGTGTGCCGGAAGCGCCGCTGATAGCCACCTCCAATCCTGAATCAGAACAGTCCGCGCCCGATCCAACTCCGGCCGTCACAATATCAGCCGACGCCACGGCTCCGTCGCCTCCGGTTTTGGATGAAAGTTTCGCGGATATAATTTATACAACCAATACTTCGGCCGTTGTTTTTGGTACTGTTACAACTGATACGGTCGCGTTAGTTGTTTCTTCCAGTCCTCAACAAAATGGCGCTATCGCATTTTCATCCTCGTCCTTTTCTTTCTCCCCCACTCTAAACTCCGGCCATAATTATTTTTCATTTGCCGCATTGGATGCGGGCAACAACACCTCATCGTTTTCCGGCGAAGCTCATTTTATTTATGATATTTTTTCGCCAACAGTCCCTAATCTAACAATTAATAATCGGTCCGGCGCGTCTTCAACAAACATTAATATTACTTTGCAAAGCGCGGATGATTCGCCGGTATTTTTTGACTTGCAATATTCAACAAATACTCTTGATTGGAATGATCTCGCCGCGAATACATCCACCTCGGAATTTAATTTTTCCGGCGAGAGAGGAAAGAAATATTATTTCCGCTCCAGAGCCAGAGATATTTTAGAAAACGAATCCGTGTGGGGCGAAGCGTCAAACGCGACATACATAAATTACAGTCAGGAAGTGGTCATAAACGAAATTGCATGGTCCGGGACATCGGCAAATCCAAGTCACGAGTGGATTGAGCTTTACAACAATTCAAACGAAAGCATAAATTTAAGCGGATGGCGCGTGCTTGTAAGCGGCCGCCAGCTGGAATGGTCCAAGATCAACAATTCAATTATTCCCGCGCGCGGCTATTATTTATATGAACGCGTCACCGACAACGCCGTAAAAAATATCCAAGCTGACTTTGTTTTCAATTTGCTTTATGGAATCAGCAACGATGGCGCTAAATTGGAATTGATCAAACCGGATGGGACGAAAGCCGACGAAGTGGACGCCTCAAGTAAATGGTTTGCGGGCGACAACATTAAATACAGATCCATGGAACGGAGAAGTTCTCTTGTCAGCGGAAATAATCCGGCGAATTGGCAAAGTAATCAAGGGCCGAGAATAGGACCGAGAACAAATAGTGGAGGGCAAATCTACGGCTCGCCCAAGATGTCAAATTTTGGCGGAATTTCTTTAAATTACGCGCAGGAAGACGCGGTTGTAACACTCGCAAAAGAAAACAATCCGTATTATTTGGAATTTTATGAGATACCGGCGGGTAAAACTTTGCAAATTGAGCCGGGTGTCGTAATTCGGGCTGTTTATCAGGCTTCAAACATGATTATAAATGGCTCGCTCAAGGCAAGCGGAACTTCGGCGGAAAAAGTTGTATTTACTTCCTCAAAAGATGGCGTTGCGACAACGACCGCCAAAGATTGGCAGGGAATTTGGTTTAAGCCCGGTTCAAGTGGAACGCTTTTCGGAGTTTCATTCAGATACGCCGGCTATCCGTTTAGATTGCGCGGAAATTTGCCGCAAAATACCGAACAGGCGATTAGAATGGAAAGCGCGAACGTTCAAATCAACGATTCTGATTTTAACGACAACGGCTCGTTGTTAATTTATTCTGAAAATTCCAATTTAAATATTAATAACTCGGCATTCGCGAACGGCATTAAAGCGATTGAGTCAAATGGCAGTATATCCGGCGTATCAAATTCAAGCTTCACAAATTTTTCAGATGGCAACGGTCCGTTCGTTTTCCGGGATATTTGGCCCAGATTTTCAGGTTTGACATTTGCCAGCAGTACAGACATGGTCGCGCTTGAACGAATGGTGATTTCCGGGCAAGAAGTTACTTTGTCAAGCGGAAAGTATTTAGTTAATGGCAGTTTAAATATCGCCTCATCTTCAAAATTAATAATTGAATCCGGCGCGCAAATTTATTTAACGCTTTATTCTTTTGTTGAAGTTTTTGGTTCGTTAGACGCGCGAGGAACTGCCGAGAACCCCGTTGAATTCTTGGCAATGTCGACGAGCTCGCGATGGGGGAATCTGCGTTTCAACAATTCAACCTCCTCGTTGAATTTTGTGAATATCAAAAATGGAAACAGATTGAATGGCCGTCCGCCGGCCTTAAACGGCATGTTGCTTGTGAACAATTCAAACTTGGAAATTAATAATGCGACGCTTTGGGATGCCGAGCCGATTGGGCAGACTGTTCAGGCGACCAACTCCACGCTCACAGTCAACAACTCGCTAATCGGCGCTTCGGAAAAATATATTGTCGTTGGCCCGTCAAATGTAACCGCGGGAATAAGATTGAACAGCGGCGCATTGAATTTAGATAATACAAGTTTTGAAAATTTGTATATAGGCGTAATGGCGGTGACGGCAAATTCGCCGGCCATCAACGCGCAGAATATGAGCGCGGAAAAATTCGTGAATGTTGATTTTCCGACCGATCCGCCCGGATTATTAAATTTTCCCACTCCCACTTCAACTTGATTTGTGGTATAATTACTAGCGCCGAACAAAAAGAAAGGGTTTTTCTTTTTTGAGGCGCGACGTAATTTCAAACTTCGCTTACAATATATCCATGCTTCAGATCATTGAAGAAAAAAAGATAGTTCTTCATCAAGGGGTCTATAAACCGGCCGCGTCAGTCGCGGACGCGGTTTTTATGATTACCGGAATGACAATCGGCGCCGGCGTTCTTGGTATTCCGTATGTCGTGGCGCAGGTCGGGTTGCGTCCGGGCTTGCTGTATATTTTAGTTTTTGGAATTGTGATGTTCGCGCTCAATTTGATGCTGGGAGATATCGCGGTGCGGACAAAAGAAAAATTACAGATACCTGGATTGGCCGGGAAATATTTGGGAAATTGGGCGAAGCAAGTTTTGAATGTAATTATTATTTTTAGCTCGTTCGCCGTTTTGCTCGCGTATGTGGTTGGTGAAAGCGAGATTTTGCATTCTCTTTTTGGCGGTGAAAAACTTTTTTGGGGTATTTTTTTCTGGAGCATTGGCAGTGTTGTGGTTTGGCGCGGATTGGGTATGGCAAAAACCGTTGAGAAAATTTTAAGTTTGACCGTAATGACAATTATTGTCGGTCTTTCGTTTGGCCTTTTGACAAAATTTCAGGCGCAGAATTGGTTTTATTTGGACTCAAGTAAAATTTTATTGCCGTTTGGCGTCATTTTGTTCGCTTTAAACGGCACTTCGGGTGTAATAGAAGCGCACGCGCTTCTGCCGGGCAGTCAGAGGCATTTTAAGAAGGCTTTGATAATAGGCACATTGATCCCGATGGCTATTTACGCGTTATTTGCGTTGGCTGTGGTTGGTACAAGCGGTTTAGACACAACAAGCTTAGCCACAATCGGGCTTGGCAGTAAATTCGGAAGCGCGGTATTATTGATGGGAAATATCTTTGCGATACTGGCGATGACTACTGGTTTTATAGGAGCAGGAATCGCATTGAAGCAAACATTTGTGTGGGATAACAAAGTCAATAAATATTTGGCGGAATTTTTTGTAATTTTTGTTCCGCTCGCGCTTTTTTTGTTAGGTTTACGGAATTTTGTCGCAATTTTAAATATAACCGGCGGAGTATTTTTTGGAATCCAAGCGCTGATAATGATTGTCGTATGCTATCGCGCGAGGAAAGTTGGCGAATTGCCTGCCCCCAGATATGGATTAAATCATTTTTGGCTTATGGCAATTCCGGTATTTTTAGTCTTCGCGTTGGTAACAGTGTTGAGCGCGGTTGGGTTAACGAAATAGAAAAGAAGATTGCCTTGAGCGGTATTTTTTGTCAAACGAGTCATCGGTATTTTTTTGAGCGGGTTATGGTCGCCACAGCGACCATCCCCGAGCTTTCGCAAGCGAGGAAAGCGAAAAAAATTACCGATGGCGAATTTTATTCAACTACCGCTGATCCCATCTTCGCCCCTCTGTCATCCGCGCCCAATACATTTGTAACCGCCGGGTAGTTTAGTTTAAACTCTTTACCCACGTAATCATCAACCGTGTTGAAACTTAATCCGTTTGTTAATTTGATATTTTCGCCGACCTGGTAGCTTTGAGGCGTTACCGCGACTTCAAAATATAGTCCGGTCTGGCTGTTTGCCGGCAAACTGTCATGTTGCCATGTAATCACGCGCGTATTGCTGTCGTAATCGAGCTGTGAGCCGATTGTAACGCTTTGTTTGCCCGTTAATTCCACTCCTGCCGGAAGCGTGGTTTTAAATGACGCATTTCTGACCGCGTTGCTGGAATTTAAAATTTTGACGAAAATCCAATACTTGGTGGTTTTTCCAACTTTCGGCGGTAATGGTCCGCGGCCGAGTTGGTCGCCTTCATCAGTGTAATATCTCGCGTTTGCGCTGAATTTCAGTTCAGTTGCCAGCACGATTGAGGCGCTCGCGCCCTCTTGTTTGAATTCTTGTCCGGCTATGCCACTTAAGCCCGACTCAATTATCGGCGTAATTTGCAAACGCGCTTTTTCCGCTCCACCCAAATTAAATGTCGGCAGAAGGTAAACATTAATCGTAAATTGATCTCCAGAGCCGGGACCGCCGTTGCTTAAATTTGTGCGCGACGCGTTATCAAAGACCATGCCATCTTCAACCATTTTCGCGCCACTTTCTTTGGCGGTTTTTTTCCAATCAACAATTTTTACAAAGTTGGACGTTACTTTCAGGCGAAGGTTGTTAACTTTGTAGGCGCTCTCGTTTTTCCAGCTTAATTCCACCGGAAGCGAATCACCCGGTTCGGCGTATGATTTGCTGGATAACAAACGGGCGTTTGAAACAATGTTTGGCATGAAGGCCTCTATTTCCGCCGTAAATTCCATTTGCGAAATTGGCCTATTGTTGATAATTAATTTTGGCGAGATGTTCAAAGTGTATTTGCCGGATCGATTTGGAAAGGCCGCTTTGCCTTTAATTTTTTTTGTTTCGCCCGGTTTTATGGATATTTTTTCTTCACTGTCAAAAATCGGCGATGGCCAATTGTGGGTCAGAGTCAAATCTTTGATTTCTTGCGTTCCGGTATTTTTTAATGAAAGTGTGAAGTTTAAAACAGAATTCGCCATCGTTGAGCTGGCAATTTCCAATTCGCCTTCTAAAACGCTTCCGGAAAATTTCGCGATTAGCGAACCGAATTTTTGGTCGCGTGTTTTAGGATCGTTTTCCGATTCATAAGAGAGGCCGGAAGAAATCAGTTCGTCCTTGTTCGGGTCTCCCCAAAACCAGCCGTAAATTTCAGTTTGTCCTTTGGCGCCGGATTCCAATTCTTTAACGCCCGGGAAAATTGAATTTTTTGAAAATATTTCTTCCGAAGTCCTGCTTCTGTCAACAACAAAACCTTCCGGCAGGTGCAGGCTTAAGGAAGTGTTTTTAAGTTTAAACTTGCTTTTATTTTTATAATCAACAGTCAGACGCGCGTATTGCCCGCTTTTTATTCTCTCGCCACCTAGAGATAAATTAAGGTCAATCAGATTGTTTAATCCCGGTTTCCAAAAAAGCAAGTAAATTGTCGCGCCTAGCATTAAAAAAGCGGCGCCAAGCAAAATTAAATCAAAAACAAAAAGTTTTTTTGCGTGTCTGTAAATTCCGTGGTAACGGCTGTGGTAGTGTCTATGGAAAAACCTGTATATACTCTTAATCATAATAAATTTTTTCCGCATTTTTTTACACGTATATTATATAACTTTTATCCACAATAAACAAACACCCGGCGTTTAGCTGGGTGTTTGATCTGGCGCTTGAGTTGGCGCAGGTTCGGCAGGGGAATCGGCCGGAGTTGCGGCCGCGTTCTTTTTTACGGGTAATGTCTTTGGATTAGGCGAGAATAGCGGGTTTTTTATCTTCCAGTTTCCGATAAATTGTCCGATACCCCTGTTAGCAAGTTTATTCTTTATAGTAGTATGTCTTTGGGACCATTTTACAAGGCTCTCAAAATTGATCTTGTATCTTCCGCCCACAATGATGTAAGTGACCTCTTGGGCCGCAATCGCGCGCCTGATTGTCTGGGAGTTGACCCCAAATAATTTAGCCGCTTCGGAAACAGATACCCTTATGAATTCTTTTTGTTGTTTTGCGTCATTAGGCATAAATTTGTATACAACAGTATATACAACTATAGCACAATCGTCGTATTTTTGTCAATATTGTGAGATTTGTGTAATTAAAATTTGTATACACAAGTGTATACAAATTTGCATACAAAGTCGCTATTTTAGCCAATTTCTCCAGTCCACTTATTTTATCGCTTGATTTGTATACACTAGTGTATACAAAATTTGGAAATAAATTCAAGGGTACATGCAGGCGATTATTATTTTTGAGTTGGTTATCCGGCCCAAGCCACTTCCTTTCGTCTTCGCAGGCGAAAAAAGTGAAAAGATATTAACCGTGAGACCTGTTTTTTATTTGACCCGCTTCTAAATTTCTGCTAAAATTATTACCACGCCGTATCTATAATATCAGAGGAATTTTACCCAGGTGTAACATTATCTTATTTTTTTCGTCTACTATAATGTGCGAGCGAGGAGAGAAGAAAATTAATTTTCATTATCTTCGAGCCACGCCATTATATTAACTTTGTTAATATAATGCCAAGCAACAAGCTTACAGAAAAAATTCTCCTTTATAAATTACAGTCAAAAGAAGATCCGGAAGCTTTCGCAAAACTTTACGATATCTACGCGCGCCGTATTTATAGTTTTATCTATTTCAAAGTATCCAGCGTAGAGGAGGCGGAAGATATAACATCCGAAGTTTTTTTAAAAGCATGGCATTATATAAGTGAGAAGAAAAAGATAGAAAGTTTTAGCGGGTTGCTTTATAGGTTGGCGAGAAATAGTGTGGTGGATCTTTACAGATCAAGAAATAAAACAAAAAATATTCTTTCGCTTGATGATGTTGAATTGGGGATTCAAATAGTGGGTCATGAAAGATTGAGTGAAAATTTTGGACAAAAATTGGAAAAAGAAAAAATAGTGCTGGCTCTTCAAAAATTAAAACAGGAATATCGGGAAATTATTACATTAAGATATGTTGATGAACTGGAGATGAGCGAGATTTCCCAGATTACCGGAAAGGGCGCGATCGCGATGAGGGTCACTTTGCACAGAGCCTTAAAAAAATTAAAAGATTTGTTAAAAGAAAATTAACATGTCTCGCGAGTTAATAAAACAACTCAAAATGCTGAAACATGAGGCTGTGAAGCCGAACGAAGAATGGTTGCAAAGAAACCGCGGGATTTTGTTATCTCAAATTAAAAATACAGTTTCTCCGGGTGCGCGCAAATTCAGCACGGCCAATTTTTGGCAGGCAATGAGTATTTTTCTTCCAACCAAATTAGTTTATTCCGCGGTCAGGCCGATTATCGCGTTATTGTTGATTGCCAGCATGGGTGTTGGCGGATGGATAGCGACTGTTGACGCGTCTTATGAGGCATTGCCCGGAGACTGGCTTTATCCGGCTAAAAGGGCTACTGAAAAAACTCATGTCGTGGTTATCAATGTTGTCGGCGACAAATCAAGCCAGACAAAAGTTCATGTTGAACTTGCCAAAAGGCGCGCCAACGAAGCGAGAAAGATTGTTTCTAATCCCGCTAAAGTAAAAATGATCGGGGCCACAGTGAATGAATTAAAAGATGAGATAAATGCCGTTAATAAAAATTTGGATGAAATGAAAACTTCAAATAAAAGCGTGGCCGAAGCAACAAAAAATGTCGCTCAAAATGTGCAGGAAATCAATGACGCGTTGCGTGAAGTTAAAACCGGGTTGCTTATAAATGGAAGCGTAACCAGTTCGGATAATTTGGCAAAAGTCGCGGAAGCGAAAGACCTTACAAAAAACACGGGGGTAAAGGCGGTTGAGGTAATGGTCGCGAAGCATTTGCAAGGTGATAGCAGTATTTCCAAAGATGATGTTAAGCTTGCCATAAATACACAGTTAGCATCAGCGGTAAAAGATGCCGCCACTTTAAACCAGAGTACTGAAGATGTTAATAAAGCAGTATCGGTTTTAAATAATGAAGTTAAAGAAATAGCCAGAGAATCCAGAGGCGAAACTTTATCAACGAGCACAAAAATTTTATCAACGATGATAGATGAGGCGGCAAAACAAACTCAAGACGCTATGAATAAAACTCAACAGGCCGCTTCAACAACCGGGCAAAAAGTCACTGAAGCAAAAGAATTTTTGTCACAAGATAATTTGCAACAGGCAATGGATGTTGTTAGGGAAATTGTTAATACTGGAAATAAGGCGGAAAATGTAGCGAATAACACAATACAAGCTTTGCAGAATGTTTTGCCGGTTGTGACTGCCGCCACTGAATCGCCAGTGTCGTCAAGCATAAATATTGTTGTTACAACAACTGCCGCAAGCAAATCTGTTATGGGCGTGACAGTAATAAGCGTGTCCGCGGTTCCATCTACCACCACTACAAGCACGATTCAA
>JBBTQE010000014.1:0-8107 GCA_038065775.1 Patescibacteria group bacterium | reverse complement strand
GGCAATGCGCATAATCGGCTCCCAATCCGGATCGGTTATGCGAGTAACTAAAACTTCGCCGGGCTTGAATTGCTTCATCTGCTTTGGCGAATTTATAACCCGCGCTCTTCCATGTCCGATTTTCTGACCAATGCTCATTCCGGTTAACAAAACTTTTCCTTTTTGCTTTAATTCGTATTGTTCAATAAAATTAACCTTATCGCGCGAACGGACTGTCTCGGAACGAGCCTGCACAATATATAATTTACCGTTTATTCCGTCTTTTGCCCATTCAATATCCATCGGATGGCCATAATGCTCCTCAATAATCACGCCCCATTTTGAAAGTTGTATCACTTCATCATCCGTCAAACAATATTTTTTCTGATCGGCCATTAAAACTTTTTCTTGTTTTGTGCCGGACTTTGCGTAAACCAACTTCACTTCTTTAGAACCAATTTTTCTGCTGATGATTGATTTTAACCCTTTTTTTAAACCATCTTTAAAAACATAATACTGATCCGGAGTTACCCGGCCCTTTACAACATATTCGCCTAAACCATAAGCGGCGTTGATTAAGACAACCCCTTTGAAACCTGATTCCGTGTCCAGTGTAAACATCACTCCGCTCTGGCCTTTATCTGAACGCGCCATTTCTTGCACACCCACGGAAAGCGCCACGATCATGTGATCAAAACCCTTATCTTCTCGATACGAAATCGCGCGATCGGTGAAAAGAGAAGCCACGCATTTTTTACAGGCCATTAGAAGATCGGGCACGCCCCGGACATTTAAATATGTTTCTTGCTGACCGGCAAAACTGGCATCAGGTAAATCTTCGGCAGTGGCGCTACTGCGCACAGCCGTGTCCAAATCTTTTTTCTTGGATAATTTGCACAGCTCGGCGTATGCTTTTTCGATTTCAATTTTTATTTCTTTAGGAAATTCCGCTTCCAAAATCATTTTGCGAACTTTGTCGCCCACGGCGGATAAATCCCTGATATTTTTCTTGTCTAAATTTTTTATTGTATCTTTGATCCGCTTGTCCAATTTATTCTCACGCAAAAAAGCCCAGTATGCATCCGCGGTTAACGCAAAACCATTGGGAACAGGCACGCCCTTTGCTTTTAACTTTGCGTACATTTCTCCCAGCGAGGCGTTTTTGCCGCCAACAGAAGGAATGTCTTTAATTGTGAGGTCTTTAAACCAGCGAATGTACATAATTATTCAACCGTCGTTTTACTATCAAGATAACTTGAGATTATTTTGAAGGTTTGACCGCATTCATTCATATCCTCAAATTTCATGCCTGGTTCTTCTTCGCCGCACATAGATGACCATAAAATTTTATCCTTATAGACGTATTTTGGAAATGTTCCTCCCACGCCGCATTCAACATTGGCACCTTCGCTAATTTTTTTATACTCATTCAAGAAGTCGGTATGTCCATAATTCGGGGTAATTACAAGCCCGAGCCCATGAAAATTCAAAGATTTTCTACTTCCATTTTTAAACTCTCTCATCAGTTTGTCCATCTCGCCTCCGATGCAATAACCTAATTCTGCGGACTTGTTCTCCTTATACAGGGCCCAGTTCTCAAAATCGCCTGCCCAGGCAGGCATATCAAATACTAGAATGCCGGCATCAGTGTCCCCGCTGACTTGTCCAACTTCGACAGTTTCTTTTGCGCCTTCCAATTTTGAAATTTTATTTGTTAGCAGTCTGATTTGTTTTTGTAAACTTTCCTGGTATGTCGAGACCTGCAAACGAAAATCACGATCGTAAAGCAGTTTGTTTGTATAAAAAATCGCTCCAAAAATTACCGATCCGGTTAATAAAACAATAAGAACCAGCATTTTAAACTGAGGTGATAACGGCATAGATTAAAATTTATAAATAACAGCTGATATTATATCACAACTCAACCATTTTGAGAAAAGCTGACTCTGATAAGACCTTTACTCCCAGCTTCTTTGCTTTTTCCATCTTGCTCCCAGGATTTTCGCCAGCAATAACAGCTGACGTTTTCTTGCTGACCGATTCGCTGACGTCGCCCCCGAGCACGCGGATTTTTTCTTTGGCTTCGTCGCGCGACATTGAGCTTAAAGTTCCGGTTAAAACAAAACTTTGCCCGCTCAGCTTGCCTCCTTTTTTGTGAGAAATATATTTTTCTACTTCAACGCCATTCTTAATCAGATTCGCAAGTAATTTTTTATTTTGTTCGTTCTCAAAATATTCATAAAGTGAATCCGAAACCTGCGGGCCGATGTCTTCAACTGTTTCCAATTCGGATTTATCCGCCTGCATTATTTTTTCAAGTGTTCCAAATTGTTCGGCCAGTCTCACCGCGGTTTCTTCGCCTACATGTCGAATTCCAAGCGCGTTAATGAATCTTGGCAAGGTAATTTTCTTGGACTTTTCAATCGCGTTGATTAAATTATCAGCGGATTTTTCGGCAAATCTTTCCAACGGTTCAAGATCCCCTTTTGTCAATTTAAAAATATCCGCAGGAGTTTCCACCAAACCTTCCTCAATCAACTTCTCAACAATCTTACCGCCCATTCCTGTGATGTCAAAACCGGATTTGGAAACAAAATGAATCATGCTTTCAAGCTGTTGGGCGTAACAATTAGGATTTGTACAAAAAACTGCTGCAGAAACTTCACGCTTGTCCACAACTTTTCTCCTTTCAACCGGACTTTTACAAATAGGACAATTTTTAGGCTCCCGAATTGTTTTTTCTTCACCGGTTCGGAGTTTGTCCAAAACTCTAATTACTTTTGGGATGATATCCCCCGCTTTTTCTACCACAACCGTATCGCCAACCTTAACTCCCAGTCGATTTATCTCGTCCCAGTTGTGCAAAGTGGCGTGTTTAACGGTCGTGCCGGCCAAATTCACTGGATCCATAACCGCCACCGGTGTAATCGCGCCGGTGCGCCCGACGCCCCAAATTACCTCGCGAATCTTGGTTGTCCCCTGCTCTGCCGGAAACTTAAATGCGATCGCCCAGCGCGGAGCTTTACCCGTAAAACCCAAAGCATTTTGATATTTTTTTTGATTTACTTTTATAACCACGCCATCAATCCAAAAACCCTGGCTCGCCTTATTTTTTTCCCAAAAATCATGAAAGGCAAAAACTTCTTTCAAATTCTTACAAACCTTCCAATTTGTATCTGTTTTAAAACCAAGTCCTTTTAATAATTTTAATTCTTTTTCTTGCGTTTCCGGAACGTTGTCGCTGGAAATATCATAAGCGGTTAGAGAGAGTTTTCGCGCCGCGACAACAGACGGGTCAAGCTGGCGAATGGTGCCGGCCGCGGCATTGCGCGGATTTGCAAACAGGGCTTCGCCAAGCTTCGCCCTGCTAGCATTAATTTTTTCCAGCATTTCTTTGTTCATCCACACCTCGCCTTCGACGACGTAATCCCCCTTTGAAGGGAGTTGGGGGATGTTAGCCAACACACCCCTCACCCCTCTTAACAGAGAGGATTCCAGTTGAAGCGGCACCGACCAAATTGTTTTTATATTTGTCGTTACATCCTCCCCCACCTTTCCATCTCCACGCGTCGCCGCGGTTTTCAGCGCGCCTTTTTCATAAGTTAAAACCATGTGCAAGCCGTCTATTTTTAATTCACAAACATAATCCAAATCGTGAGGCCTTGAACCAACCTCTTTTTCAAGCGCCTTCATTATTCTTTCCTCCCAATCAGTCATGTCTTGTTCTGCAAAAGCGTCGTTAAAAGACCATTGCGACACGGTGTGGATAACTTTTTCAAACTTTTCCGATGGTTTGCCAGCGACTCTTTGCGTGGGCGAATCAGAAGTGATTAATTCCGGATGTTCGGTTTCTATTTTCCGCAATTCATCCATCAGCCCCTCATACATCGCGTCGGTAATTTGCGGGTCATTCAGCACGTGATAACGAAAACGCAGATCGTCAATCTGCGCGCGAAGTTTTTCAACTCTTGCTTTAATATTTTTTTCAACAGCCATATTCGAAATGAGTGAGAGAAAAAGTTAAATACATTTAACTTTTTCCGAGCGAATGAGAATATATGCGGCCTGCCTGCCGGCAGGCGAAGCCCATATACTAACCCAGCATTGAAATATACCAACCAATTATCTTACTCCCCCATAACATGGTTATAAATGTTCCAATCGCAAGATATGTTCCAAACGGTGTGGCGCAGGAAAATTTTCTGCCTCCAAACACAATCAACAGCAAACTAAAAATCGCGCCCAAAATATACGCGATTGCCAAAGCCGGCAAAATTCCCGGCCAACCAAGCCAAACCCCCATCATCGCGCCCATTCTAACATCTCCCCCGCCGATCCATTTTCCTCTTGAAATTAAATATTGAAAAAGAAAAAAACCGGCTCCAACAATACAGCCAATCAGCATTGATGTCACCGTAACGCCGGAATAAAAATTGAAAATAAAACCAAGAATTACGCCAACCCAAACCACTTCCGACAATATGATTTGATAAAGCAAATCATAAATAAATATAACTACTAAAAACAAGACAAAAATTAATTGATGCGATAAGTGAAACGCGCTAACATCGCCATTGCGCTCATTTAAAGCATGCCACGCGACGAGCGTAAATAATATAGCCGTTCCAAGCTCCACAAAAATAAAATGCCGAGGTATCACCATTTTGCAAGTCCTGCATTTGCCAAACAAAAAAATATAGCTGAAAACAGGTATATTCTCGTACCATGCTAATTGTCTGCGGCAACCCGGGCATATGCTTCGCCCTTTGACAATCCGAATATTTTCACGCGCGCGCCAAATCAATGAATTCAAAAAGCTTCCCAAACTAAGGCCAACTAAAAATATTATCAGATAAACCAAACCGCCTAAACCTAAAAAAACCATATGTGATGATACATCAAATTTATTATATCACAACACAACAAAAAGAAAATACCATATAACAAAAAACCCTCTTGCAAACTCCAGCATCGCGTCCGACGTTTTTGTCTGACGCAACATAAAGTTACAAAAGGGATTTTATAATACTAATCGGCTAATCCCGATGGTGTAAGCGAGATTCCCGTGCTCAAACCATTCATTGACCCTTCCAAAGTCGCTGCGATTGTATAGGTGGATGTGGCACCGGTATAAGTATAAACTGTCGTGCCAGGATCCCCCGGTACTACTCCCATGTACGGGCTGGAACAACTGCTTGTCGCAAAACCGCCTGAGTTTAAACAGGCAAAACTTCCGGAACCAAGCGTTCCAGTGCCTGACGGATATTGGCTCTGATCAGTATAATAAAGTTCCAAAGCTGTCTGAAGCTGTTTCAAATCAGCTAAACGCTTTGAATCTCTCGCTTTTTGTCTTGCGTTGCCCAAAGCGACAACGGCCAAAGTTGAAAGCAAACCGATAATGGCGATAACAACCAGCAATTCAATCAAAGTAAAACCTTTCTTATTCATATTGTCACCCCCTCTCTAATTCGCATTTTTATCATATGTCCAATATTATAACATTTCTTTATTTTTTCCGCAATATTTTTCTGACTTTATCGACAACCTCCGACGGTTTAAAATGAGTTTTAATTAAATAATCAACCGCGCCCTCATCAAGCCCTCTTTGCACATCATCTTTCTGGCCTAAATTTGTTAAAAGAATAATTGGAATATTTTGTATTGTCGGATCTTTTTTTACCTCTTCAAGAACGGCAAAACCATCTAATTTAGGCAAGAGAATATCCAGCAAAACAATATCGGGTTTTTTCTTTTGAATATCCGCCAGTCCTTTCTCGCCGTTATTCGCGACGCTGACCTTAAAACCCTCCATTTCAAATTTTTTCTGATAAATTTCCGCCAAAAAAACATCATCCTCCACAATTAACACGTAAGCTCCTTCTATTTTTTCTTTTGCTGGCATAATATAAAAATTTGTAAATTTAAATAAATTAAGACTAACCAAAATTATATCATATTGCGCAAAGCGAGTCCAATCGCAACCGACATTCTCGGACCTATCTGCCTCAACACAGGCCTCAAACCATCTTGATACACAACTCTGCCCCACGGATCTCCAATAAAACTTTTAATTTTAAACGTATCAGATATATACTTTGTTAAAAACGGCAGAAATCCCATACCGCCAGTAATAACAATTTTTTCAGGCCGCTTATTTTCGTTTCCTTCTTGGCGTAAAAATATTTCCAGACTGATTCCAATCTCCTTCATTATAGGATCAATAACCGGAATAAATAAATCCAGAAACTTTTTTTCCGAAATAATCGTTTGCTTGCCTTGGTTTATATACGCGAAAAAATCGTACTTGGCCTGCTCAACCAAATCCGCTTCCAATCCCAAAATATTTTGCAAAAGCTTATCCACCTTATTTCCGCCGGATTCAATCGTTTGGTGCGTAATCGGAATGCCCTGATCATTGATGAAGAAATTGGTTCTCTCGGCTCCAATATCAATAACCATGGTTACGGCCTGATCTTTTCCTATCAGACACCTGGACAGAGCGGCCGATTCCGGCTCGAGCGCCTCAAGAGTCAGCCCTGCTTTCTGAAATATTTTGGAATAAAAATTAATAATTTCGTGCCCAACGGCATTCACCAATATTCTTTGGCTTTTCTTCTCTTTTTCTTCTTTAAGAACCTGATAATCCAAAGCCATTTCTTCCAACGGCATTGGAAGCAATTTTTTCACTTCAGCCCTAATCATTCGATCTAATTCATCCTTATTAACAACCGGCAAAGTAACCAAGGCATGGAATACCGACGAAACCGGCAAACTAACAACGGCTGATTTGGCTTCGGCTTTCGCGGCCGAATAAACACCCTTCAACATCCTAGAATATTTTTCTACTTTGTCTTCTGAAACAGGCTCCGTGATTTCAATTTTTTCCGCCGGCTTTCCCAAGTCAACCAAATTATTTTCTTTTGCAAGATTCAATTTGTGAACATCGTGCTTTTCACTAGTCAGCCCATACGTAAATAATACAGGTCTTTTTTTCTCCTGTTTTAATTCAACAAGTTTTATGCCGCCGGCGCCGATATCAACACCCAAATAAGATTTGGGTTTCAACCAAAACATAGAATGTATTTTATCTCGTTGCGGGTATTATACCAAAGATCCGTGCAAAATGGTAGAATAGATATTGAAAACTGGGGATAAATAAGTTATACTTCTCTGCAGGCGCGGTTGGAAATTTTCTTCGCTTTCCTCGTCCGCGAGGACTCGGGGATGCTCACTGTGGCGAGCATAACCCGCTAAGAAAAATTCCAATCGCACCATTCAAAATATTATCAACTCACATTATGTTTCTATTTAATACGCTCACTCGCAAAATTGAAGAATTTAAGCCCATCAAAAAAGGCCGAGTTGGAATTTACGCCTGCGGGCCTACTGTTTACAATTACGCGCATATTGGAAATTTACGCTCGTATGTTTTTGAAGATGTTTTGAAAAGGGTCTTGCTATACAACGGTTATAAAGTAAAACACATAATTAACATCACGGATGTCGGGCATTTAACCAGCGACGGGGATGTTGGCGAAGACAAAATGGAAAAAGGCGCGCAACGCGAAGGAAAAACCGCCTGGGAAGTTGCGGAGTTTTATGCCAAAGCGTTCAAAAACGACTTGAACGGCTTAAACATTTTAGAGCCGGACAAGTGGCCGAAAGCAACCGACCACATCAAACAGCAAATAAAATTAATCAAAATTTTAGAAAAAAAAGGACTCACTTACAAAACAAACGACGGGATATATTTTGACACTTCAAAATTAATCGACTACGGCAAACTAGCTCAACTTGAAAAGCAGGAACTTAAAGCCGGCGCGCGCGTTGAATTGGGCGAGAAAAAAAACATCACTGACTTCGCGTTGTGGAAATCGAGCGCCCCAAAAGGCGCTCGTCCTGAGCGGGGCGAAGGATCCCTCAAAAAACAAAAAAGACAAATGGAATGGAAGAGCCCATGGGGAATCGGCTTCCCTGGCTGGCATATAGAATGCTCGGCCATGGCGGAAAAATATCTCGGCCAGCCGTTTGATATTCACTGCGGAGGAATTGACCACATTCCGGTTCATCACACAAATGAAATCGCGCAAAGCGAGGCGGCTTATGGCAAACCATTGGCAAATTATTG
>JBBTQE010000013.1:0-8352 GCA_038065775.1 Patescibacteria group bacterium | reverse complement strand
TATACCAAATATTTCCGCACTTTTTTTCTCGTGCACGATCTTGCTTTACTTGCATAGGAAGATAAAGTAAATTCCCTTCGCTATCGTACTTTTCTTTTTTCAGCAATGATTCATTACCCGGTCCATATTCACTAACCATATTATTTACTTTAATATTTAGCCCGTTGAATTATATCACCATCAACGCAATAGTCAAAAAAAAGACGCCCCGTCATCTTGTCCGTGTGGACTTGATGACGGAGCGTTACTGCGCCTTATAATTACCCCACAAAACTAGACAGTATGTTTAAGATACATTTACAAACAATTAAGCGTACAAAAATATGAGCAATATCAAACGATAACACTTCGTTGAATTTAAAACCAAAGTAGTGTTGCGCCCGGTACATAAGGTTGACAAAACCTTAAAAATGTGCTAAATTATAAAGTTATTTTTTGTTGTTTTTATTAGATTCCGGAGGTGAAAATAGGACTCCGGGTTCTAATGAAACCACAAGAAGGAGGAATGCTATGAAGAAGCTGGTTCTGGCGATGTTCGCCACTCTGTTCGTGGGATGCATCGTGCCGATGGTCCCGGTCAACGACGGGTACGGCACGAACCGCAGGTGTTTCTACGACGCCTACGGGTACTACCACTGCGGTTCGGCGTACGATGCCAGCGGTGAGTATTTCCCGCAGCAGCCTATGTACGCCGCGCCCTATCGGGCGCCCGCGCAGTATAGCGCGCCCGCCCATCGGCGAGCGCATCATCAGGTGCAGGCGGCGCCGCCGGTTCCGAGCGTTGTCATCGTGCCGGCAAGACCTGGACCCCGGGTCAAGCCGTGCAAAACCAAGCCGGTCACGAGACCTGCGGTGGTGAGGCACCACAGGTAAGGCTCTTTTCACCCTCGGTGGCCGCTCGAGCGCCGAGGAGATTCCACATCAACTCGAGCGCACTAAAACAGCCCCGATTAAGTCGGAGCTGTTTTTTGTTTTATAAACTAAGTTTACGCCATCCCCCTTAACTTTTTTATCCGTTCTTCCACCGGCGGATGAGTGGAAAAAAGAGAAGAGAGTTTTTTGCCATTAAATGGATTGGCGAAAAAAAGATGAGATGTGGCTTGGCTGGCGTTTGACATCGGCTGGTTTTCCGCCGCGATTTTTTCCAGCGCGCGCGCCAGTCCTTCCGGGTAGCGGGTCAAAAGAGCGCCCGAAGCGTCGGCCAGATATTCGCGTCTGCGCGAGACAGCCAACTTAATCATCTCCGCAATAATAGGCGACAGAATCGCAAGCGCGATTCCAGTTACAAGGAATATTACATTAACATTGCCGCTATCGCGGCTTCTGCCTCTGCCAAGAAAATGCCGCGATCTTAAGAATATATGCGAGATCATCACAATCGCGCCAACCATCACCGCGACCAGAGTCATAAATCTGATGTCGTAGTTTTTTATGTGCGAAAGTTCGTGAGCCAGCACGCCTTCCAGTTCTTCATTTTTTAGTTTGTCCAAAGCCCCGCGGGTAACAGCGATTGACGCGACCTCCGGCTTTCTTCCGGCCGCCAGAGCGTTTATCGCGTTGTCTTCAATAATATATATTTTCGGCATTGGCGCGCCATTGGTGATGCACAAATTTTCCACCATTCTATATAGGTAGGGGTTTTGCTCTTTTGCTATCGGTTTTGCTCCGGCTGACCACAAGGCGATTTTGTCGCCTTGAAAATAGGAAATCGCGGTCATGATAAGCGAAAAGAAAACAGCAACCGGCAGTCCGACATAAACGTCTCCGCCATAATAAGCGCGGTCAAACACAAAACCAAGCGCGGCGATTATGATGATAAAAATCGCCACGAGCAGAACCGACTGCCTCTTGTTGGATGTGATCTGGGAATACATATCCAATTAAAACTTCACCTGCACATTTTCTTTTTCCGCCGCGTCTGCCTGAAAGAATTCGTATTTATTGAATTTCAGAGCGCCGGCAATCATATTAGTAGGGAAGACCTGAATCTTGGTGTTGAAGTCGCGAACGTTGCCATTGTAGAATCTGCGGGATGCCTGAATTTTATTTTCCGTATCGCTGATTTCATCTTGCAATTGCAAAAAATTCTGGCTGGCTTTTAAATCCGGATAATTTTCCGTAACCGCGAATAATGTTTTTAAAGTTCCGGAAAGCATATTTTCCGCCTGCTCGCGCTCCTGCATTGTGGCGCCTTTTTTATCATGAACCGCCATGGCGGCTGTTCTGGCTTCGGTTAATTTCACCAAAGTTCCCTGTTCGTGTGTCATGTAGCCCTTAACTGTTTCCACCAAATTCGGAATCAAATCATAGCGTCGTTTCAGCTGGACATCAATGTCGCTGAAGGCCTCATCCACGCGATTTTTTGAACGAATCAAGCCATTATATACGGCTACTAACCAAACGGCTATTACAGCCACCCCCGCCAAAATAACGTATCCTAACGTCATATATGTTTTATTATTGTCATGCTGAACTTGATTCAGCATCTTTCGAGTTAGATCCTGAAACAAGTTCAGGATGACATTTATTAAGGTTTAGCCCGGAGATGTGACTCTTGGCTTTTTACAGCAGATATTATATAATGCTCGTAGCGAGGGAAGAGAAAATGTAGGTTCTCTTCCGAGCGAGAATATTATATACCTAAGTATATAATACCAAAACTAATTATACAAGTTTTCTATGTTTACTTTATTGATATTCTTGGCTGTGCTGGCCGTATTGGTTTTGTCCCATGAATTCGGCCATTTTATCGCCGCGCGCAAAAGTGGAATGAAGGTCTATGAATTTGGGTTTGGATTTCCTCCCAGGTTGTTTGGCATGCAAAGAGTTGTGGAAAAAATCGGAGACAAGGAAGTAAAAAAATGGAAATATGTCGGTATTGGGAAAGCGAGAGATGCGAAGCCGCATACAGACGCGCAGAGCGTGTCCGGTACTGATGGTAGCACAATTTATTCTTTTAATTTAATTCCGCTCGGCGGGTTTGTGCGTATAAAAGGGGAAGAGGGGCAAGAGCTTGGGCCGGACAGTTTTGCTTCCAAGCCGGCTTGGCAAAAAGCGATTACACTGTTTGCCGGAGTGGCGATGAACGTAGCTGTAGCCGCTGTTCTTTTGTCCATTGGATTCATGATTGGTCTGCCGCAGTCAGCGCAAGATTTGCCGGAAAAATTTGTTAAAGATAGACAAGTTTTAATTATTCAAGTAATGTCCGGGAAGCCGGCTGATGTTATAGGTTTGAAGCCGGGCGACGCTTTTTTCAGAGTAGGCGACATTGAAAATCCACGGCTGTCGCAGGTGCAGAAATATATTGATGAACATAAGAATGAAGAAATTGGCATCACAATTAAGCGCGGTGGAGAATTGATTGAGAAAAGAGTTAAGCCATTTATTTATCCTGACACAGGCAAGGGCGGATTGGGCGTCGCGATTGATGAGTCTGGAATGGTAAGTTACCCTTGGTATTTGGCGATTTGGCGCGGCATTTTGGCGACCGGTTTCTATCTTAAAGAAATTGTTCTTGCCTTCATTTTTATCATCAAAGGTTTGTTTGTTGGCGCTCCCGTCGGCGAGGTGCTTTCCGGTCCGGTTGGCATCGCGGTTATGACCGGACAGGTCGCCAAAATGGGCTTTGCCTATCTGCTTAATTTTACCGCTCTGCTTTCGTTGAATTTGGCCATTATAAACATCCTGCCGATTCCGGCGTTGGATGGCGGGCGTTTGCTTTTTCTTGGCATCAGCAAAATAATTCGCAGACCGTTTTCGCAGAAATATGAACAGCTCGCGCACTCGCTTGGTTTTGTTCTCCTGATGCTGTTGGTTGTTATGGTTACAATAAAGGATATCGGAAATTTTAAAGGCGTATTCATAAATTTGTGGAATAAAGTATTTTAGTTTTTGGCGCTAAGTTTATGCAATCAAAACTTCAAAAATTAAAAACCTCTGCCTTGTCGGAAATAAAATCCGCGAAGAATAAAACCCGGCTTGAAGAAGTTGAAGTTAAATATTTGGGTCGTAAAAACGGGGAACTGACGGGTTTGTTGAAAGGGCTGAAAGAGCTGGGCGGGGATGAAAGAAAAACCGTCGGGCAGATTGCCAATGAGGTGAAAGGTGAAATCGAAAACGCGCTCGCGCAAAAGAAAAAAGAACTGGCGCAGTCGGAAATTGGGGGGTTGCTGGAAAAAGAGCGGGTGGATATTTCCCAGCCGGCTTTGCCAAAAAAAGAGCGCGGACATTTTCATCCGAATACAATTGTGCAAAATGAACTTGAGGATCTCTTTACTTCAATGGGCTTTATGGTTTTGGACGGTCCGGAATTGGAAAGCGATTATTATAATTTTACAGCCATAAATATCCCGGAAACGCATCCGGCCCGCGACATGCAGGACACTTTTTATATTAATGGTCACCCCAATCAGGTGATGCGCACGCATACATCGTCGGTGCAGGTTCGCGCGATGCAAAAATATGGCGCGCCGTTGCGCATGATAGTTCCCGGAAAATGTTTTAGAAATGAAGCGACGGATGTCCGCCACGAGCACACTTTTTATCAGCTTGAAGGAGTGGCGGTGGATAAAGGGATAAATTTCAGCCACATGAAAGGCGCGCTGGAAACAGTTTGTAAAAGTATGTTTGGTTCGGAAACGCGTGTGCGTTTAAGGCCTAAGTTTTATCCTTTTGTCGAGCCGGGCGTGAATGGCGAAGTAACTTGTTTTTTGTGCAAGAGCCAGGGATGCCGTTTGTGCAAAAACACCGGCTGGTTGGAGGTTTTTGGCGCCGGCATGATTCATCCGAATGTTTTAAAAGAAGGAGGAGTTGACCCGAAAGTTTATTCTGGATTTGCGTTTGGTTTTGGCTTAACGCGCTTGGTAATGCTTAAATATGGCATTGAAGATATCCGCTTGCTTGAAAGCGGGGACTTAAAATTTTTAGAACAGTTTTGACTGTCATTCTGAGCATGCGAAGAATCTCTGTCAAATTCGTCACTGGACAACTGGATAGATATCCTTCATTTCATTCAGGATGACAAAAAAACAATTAAACATATGTTGATTTCTTATTCTTGGTTAAAAAAACATGTAAATCTTCCGGACTCGGTGAGCGCCGAAGAAGTTGCCGCGAAATTGAAAGCGGCGACGGTTGAAGTTGAAAAAGTTTTGTCTCAAGGAAAAAATCTTGAGAATGTTGTTGTTGGAAAAATTGTTTCTTGCGAAAAACATCCGAACGCGGATAAATTAAAAGTATGCAAAGTGGGTATTGGAAATGAACAATTACAAATTGTTTGTGGTGGAAGCAATGCGCGCGAAGGAATGCTAGTCGCGCTCGGAAAACTTGGCGCAAAAGTAAAATGGCATGGTGAAGGCGAGTTGGTTGAATTAAAACAAACAGCAATCCGTGGGGTTGATTCATTTGGAATGATTTGCGCTTCAACGGAAATCGGTTTGGGAGAAATGTTTCCGCCGCAAGAGGAGAAAGAAATTTTGGATTTGACGAACTTAAAAGCTAAGCCGGGCACTCCGCTCGCTCAAGCCATTGGTTTGGATGACGCTGTTTTAGAAATTGACAACAAATCATTAAGCAACCGGCCGGATCTGTGGGGTCATTATGGCATCGCGCGCGAGGTTGCGGTTCTGTTTGATAAGAAAATAAAAGAATATAAAGTGGTAAAGATTAAGCCGGGCAAGGAAGTTGGATTAAAAGTTACAGTTGAAGATGCAAAGCTTTGTCCGCGATATATGGCCGTGGCAATGAGCGGAGTGGAAGTGAAGCCGTCGCCTGAATGGTTGCAAAAATCTCTGCTTGCGGTTGGGTTAAGACCAATTAATAATATAGTTGATATTACAAATTATGTAATGATGGATTTGGGCCAGCCGATGCACAGCTTCGACGCCGAGCGTCTCAGAAATTCCAAATCTCAAGTAACAAATCCCAAAATAGTTGTTATGCGAGCAAGCGATGGTGAAAAGTTCACAACATTGGACGGGAAAGAACATATTTTGTCGAGCGAGATGTTGGTAATTGCCAGCGAGGAAAAGACATTGGCCATTGCCGGTGTGATGGGCGGAATGGATAGCGGAATCAGCAACGAAACAAAAACTATAATTTTTGAATCAGCGAATTTTGACGCGTCTTCAACCCGCAAGACATCCACAAAACTTGGTTTGCGCACCGATTCATCCGCGCGTTTTGAAAAAGGGCTTGATCCGAATTTAGCCGAAATCGCCTTGCAAAGAGCGGTTGGTTTGGTTTTGGAAATTTGCCCAAAAGCAAAGGTGGCAAGCAATGTGGCCGATCAGAAAAAATTTAATTTGAGCGCGAATCAATTGGAAATTTCCATGGAATTTTTGGAAAAGAAAATCGGCGTTACATTGCAAAAGAAAGAAGTTGTGAGAATTTTGAGCGATTTGGGTTTTGCGGTCAAGGCGAAAGGCAATGGTATGTTAGTCAAAATTCCAAGCTGGCGCGCCACCAAAGACATTTCCATTCCGGAAGATTTGGTTGAGGAGGTCTTACGCGTTTATGGTTATAACAAGATTGGTTCGTCAATGCCAGCGTTCTCCATAAATCCGCCGGAAGAAAATAAATTAAGAAAATTGGAAAGACGATTGAAAAATATTTTGGTTAATTCTTTATCATATACCGAGGCATATAATTATTCTTTTGTCAGTCCGCAGATGGTTACAAAAATTGGCGATGATATTTCAAAATATTTGGAATTGGACAATCCACTTTCACAGGAGCGTCCGTTTTTGCGCCGTAATTTATTGCCAAATTTATTGGAAAATGTAAAAAGTAACATTGAAAATTATCCGGAAGTAAAAATTTTTGAGATTGGAAAAGTTTTTTCTACCAAACAAAGCGGTTCGCGTGTGGGGAGCAACAGCGATAATTTATTACCCAAACAAGATACATGGCTTGCGGTGGCTGTCGCCAGCAAAAAAGACGACGCGCCGTTTTGGCAGTCAAAACGCGTTTTGGAAAGTATCTTTTCCGCGCTTAATATGGATTTTCAAATATTGCCGCACGATATTGTCCAGAAATGGGAGCATCCGAGCCGGCTGGCTTTGGTGGCTAGCGGCGGTCAGACCCTGGGTGTGCTGTGCGAGATCAATCCATCGGTGTTGCAAAATTTAGGCATTGAACAGCATGTTGGCGTATTGCAATTAAATTTAAGCGCGCTGGCTGATTTGCCGGAAGTCGGTATAAATTATAAGGCAATACCTGAATTCCCGTCCGTAGAAAGGGACTTGGCTTTCAAAGTGAAAAAAGAAGCTACGCACGAAGAAATCCAAAATGCTTTGCTTCAGATGAGTGACCTGTTAAAAAAAGTTGAGCTGTTTGATGTTTATGAAGGAAAAAATATCGGCGCGGATTATAAAAGTATGGCGTATCATTTTGTCTATCAAAGTCCGGAACGCACTTTAACATCAACGGAAGTTGACGCGATTCAGGAAAAAACTGTCGGGATTCTTTCAAAAAAATTTGGAGCAGAAGTTAGAATGTGATATAATATTATCATAATATAAATTTTAACCCCAAGGAGGTATGTTTGAATCTTCTAAAGATATTTTATACATCGTGATCGCGTTTTGCGTTTTGTGGATCACCGTGTTTTTGTGTTGGATGTTTTTTTATGTCGCGAAGATTTTAAAAAACACGAATCAGGTCATTGACGAATTCAGATCACGTCTGCAACTATTGACCGAAGCCCTCAATTTTATCAGAGGCAAAGTTGATAATATACATAGTTTACTTGGTGTTGCCGGAGCGGGCGTGGCCGGAATTGTAAAAAATGCCGTAACGAAAAAAGCCAGAGAATGGATAAACAAAGGATCAGCGAAAATGAATACGGCCGCCAAAGACGCGGTTGACAATGCGGTTCAGGCGACGGCGAAGAAGATGAGGAAGATGGCCAAGAAGTTAAAAAAATAATAGAAATTTTAAATAAAAACTGCCAGTTAAATGCTGGTGGTTTTTTGTTTGATTTTGTGGCGCGCATAGGGTAAGATAAGGCCAATATGTCCGAATTCGTTCACCTACATGTTCACTCGCACTACTCGCTTTTAGACGGCTTGCCAAAGATTGACGAGCTTGTTAAGCATGCTAAAGGTCTTGGTTACACGGCTTTGGCGCTGACAGACCATGGCAATCTTTATGGCGCGATAGAATTTTATGAGACCTGCCAAAAGGAAGGGCTAAAACCGATAATCGGAATGGAGGCCTACCTCGCGCCGGGCAGCCGTTTTGACAAAAATCCGAATGAAAGATATTATCATCTTGTTTTGCTGGCGCTTAACCATGCCGGTTATAAAAATTTAATGAAATTATCCTCGCTTGCTCATTTGGAAGGTTTTTATT
>JBBTQE010000012.1:0-19319 GCA_038065775.1 Patescibacteria group bacterium | reverse complement strand
ACTCCTATTTCATATTGAATTTTACTAACAGACTCTTCACTAAAATTTGAATCACATTTTCTACAATAATATCTTGAGGATTTATTTTTTTGCAAAAAATAGTTTAATAGTTCTTCTTTTGCTTTAATTAAATCTTTTTTCTTGAAAGAAAGCTCACAAACTTGTGTCCTGATAAATTTATTTTATTTCTCGGCACGATTGAACCGCGAAAAAATATTATCGGACTGATAAACGCGTTTGAAGCGGTTTATTCCAAACTTCCATTCCCCCACTCTCTTGTAATCGCCGGATGCAAAGGCTGGAATGATAAAAAAATTTTTAAGCGAATCAATAATTCTCCGCTTAAAGAAAAAATAAAAAATATCGGGTATGTTGAATCGCGAGACAAGCCCGCCCTGTATAAATCGGCGGAAATTTTTGTCTTTCCAAGTTTTTATGAAGGTTTCGGCTTCCCTGTTTTGGAGGCCATGGCTTGCGGGGTTCCGGTTATAACCTCAAATCGCTCCTCCCTGCCGGAAATTGTGGAAAATTCCGCGTGGCTTATAAACCCAAACCAGCCATACGAGATCGCGGAGGCAATTTTAAAACTGACGCAGGATGAAAAATTGAAAACTTACTTCTCAAACAAAGGCCTTGAACAGGCGAGAAAATTTGAATGGAAAAATTCCGCCCTTCAATTTATCGGGCTTCTGAAGTAAAATAAATCCGTATGAATACGAACACCCCAAAAATCCTCATCCTCCACGACTATTTTTTATATAAAGGCGGCGGGGAGCGGCTGGTGATAAGCTTGGCGAAAAATTTTAATGCCGACATAGCCACGGCATTTATCGCCAAAGACGCTTTTGATCCGCGCGAACACGGAATTAAAACGATTGAATTATTCAGAGAAACCTTCTTGTCCGGATTGCCGGGCTTCAGATATTTGCAGGTGCAACTGGCGTTTTTGTTGAAAACCGGATTCACGAAAAACTATGATGTAATATTCTACAGTGGCGACTGCCTTATCGCGATGATAAGAATTTTGTGGCGACAGTGGTTCTTGAAAAAATCCGGCGCAAAAAACATCGCCTACATGCACACGCCTCCCAGACATTTATACGATGCCTATCGCGACCGGTTGCGCGAATATCCGCTCTGGAAAAAAATTATTTTCGTGCCTTTTGTCTGGCTCAATCGCCTGCGATTTAAATTTTTGACTAAACGACTTGATTTAATCGTAACCAATTCCAAAAATACGCAAGCGCGCATAAAACAATATCTCGGGCTTGATTCAACCGTTGTTTATCCGCCCTGCGACACTCTGCCGTTTAAAAACCTCGGCTATGGCGAATATTTTTTTTCTTGGGCGCGGCTTTATCCTGTTAAGCGCGTGAGCAAACTAGTGGAAGCATTCGTTGGCATGCCGGATAAAAAACTGGTGGTGGCGTCAGGCGGACCGGATTTGGAAAAAATAAAAAAAATGGCCGAAGGCCACGCGAACATTCAGGTGCTAGGCTGGATAAACGATGAACAACTTATTGATTACTTGGGAAAATGTTTAGCCACAATTTATATCCCAATCCGCGAGGATTTTGGCATGGGCGCGGTGGAATCCATGCAAGCCGGAAAACCGGTGATTGGCGTGGCTGAAGGCGGACTCTTGGAAATAATAACCAATAATCAAAATGGCATTCTGCTTAAACCGGATTTTACCGTGGAAGACATACGCGCGGCAACGCGCCAAATGACGCCGGAACGCGCGCAAACAATGGAAAATGCCTGCTATGAAACCGCAAAAAAATTTAGCGAACGGAAATTTACGGATGGCATGAAAAAAGTAGTTGAAACATCTGTGCTTAAACTTAAAAATAGTGTATAATACGGATATTAAAAGTACGCACTATTTTAATTAAAAATGGCACATAAAAAAGCCATCAAAAAAACCCAATTGAGGAGGTGCTCTGTCTGCGATAAAATCGGACATAACAAATCGCGATGCCACGAAGCTCTGGCTCAACCAACGCAAAAAACGGCCAGCCAACCGTTTAAATTTTTTGTCCATCACGTAAACTTTAAAGACCATAAATCCAAACATGTAATTAATCTAAAAAATGAAACCAACTTTTGGGAAAATATAAACGCCGCGGAGCCGTCGCAACCCGTCAATTCAGATTATTTTTATTATCATGATGATAAACAAAAAACCGCTCCGGCCGCGCGAGAGCAATCATCGGAATTAGACATTGATTTTTCCAAAAAAACGACTCAAAAAAATCCAACCGCCAAAAAACCATCTGAACCAATATTCGCAAATCTAAAAAATAACATACAAGACTCTGTTAACAAAATACCGACGAGAAAAATCGCCATTTCAATAATTCTTATAGCGTTTCTTTTTTCAGCTCCAATTGGCGCCCGCAGTTACTATGCTAACGTCAAATTAACAGCCGACAAAATCGCGTCAAAAAGCACCACCGGATTTAACGCTCTTCAAGAATCAACTTCGGCAATGATGAAAGGCGAAATTGGGAAAGCGCAAGAGCAACTTACTTTGGCCTTAAACAACTTCAACCAAGCCGTTGATACGCTAAATACAAAATATAAATTTTTACAAACAATAGCTTCAAATCTCCCGTTCTTAAGCTCGGAAATAAAAAGCAGGCAAAATCTGGTCACCGCCGGCCACGAAATCGCTCTTGGCAACTCATATTTATTAAAAGGACTTGAATCAATCGCGTCAAACGCGAGTTCAACAATCACTCAAAACATAAATTTGATCTCAAACTCAATCACATTTTCCATACCCAGCTACAAAAAAGCGATGGCTGATTTAAGCAATGTGGACCCAAACGTTCTGCCGTTTGAATATCAAAACTCTTTCAAGGAATTCCGACTGCTGTTTACCGCTTATCTCAACGATCTTGAGAGCCTGTCAAAGCTCGGCTCCGCGATTGATGAAATTTTCGGAGGCAAAGGTTTGAGAAGATACCTGCTGGCATTCCAAAATCCATACGAAATCAGACCAACAGGAGGCTTCTTGGGTAGTTTCGCCATATTAGACGTAAAAGACGGAAAAATTATAAAATTAGATGTGCCTGCCGGAGGTTCTTACGACCTACAAGGACAGCTAAGCCAGTATGTAATCCCGCCGACTCCGCTTTTGTTATCAAACAAACGATGGGAATTTCAAGATTCAAATTGGTACCCCGATTTTCCGGCAAGCGCGGAGAAAATGTTATGGTTCTACAGACACAGCAGAAATTCTACGGCTGATGGCGTAATCGCAATAAATGCGAGCGTTCTAAATAAGATTCTCTCCATTACTGGTCCGATTAAAGATTCAAAAAGAAATTTAAACATAACGAGCGAAAACGCTTTGGAGTTAATTCAAGAAATAGTAGAATTCGGACCGGAAAAAAAGAACAACAAGCCTAAACAAATATTATCCGACCTGGCCAATATTTTCGTTGATTATTTTAAAAACATCAAAGCAACCGACGCCTTATCAATCTTGACCAACTTGAACCAATCTTTAAGCCAGAAGGAAATTCAAGCTTACTTCACTGATGAAAAAGCGAAAAATACCATGAAAGAATTCGGATGGAACGGCGAAATATTAAAAACCGGCGTCGGCCAAGATTATTTGTTTGTTGTAAACGCCAATATCCAGGGGCAAAAAAGCGACGCGAAAATAAAACAAACCATCAACCATCAAGCGGTAATTGAGCCGAACGGAGACATAATAAACAGCGTTTTAATCACGAGGGAACATACCGGAATTGATGGAGAAAAATTATATGGACAAACAAATATTGATTACATCCGAGTTTATGTCCCGGAAGGAAGCGAACTTATCAAGGCAAGCGGATTCGTGTGGCCTGATGAACAAAAATTCAAAGTTCCTGAAAAATGGTACAAACCGGATGAAAATTTGAATAAAATAGAAAAAGAGATTAAAATTGATTCCGGATCCGGAACAAGAATAACAAAGGAATTCAATAAAACCGCCTTCGGTAACTGGATAATAACAGAACCAAGTCGCTCATCTCAAATTCAATTCATTTATAAACTTCCTTTTAGGGCTTTTTCGCGAGATACGACCGACACGCCAATTAATAACTGGGCAAAAATATTTCAGACAAAAACACCTCTGGCCAAATATCAATTAATTGTCCAAAAACAATCGGGCGTCAACAGCGTCTTTGACAGCCAAACAATTTATCCTGATGAATGGAGGCCGATTTGGAAAGATGGCGAGGAGGCGACTTTGGCGGCAAACGGCTTCGCGATAAATCCCGTTGAATTAAAAACAAACAAAATTTGGAGCATGGTTCTGAATAAAGAATAAATAAAAAAATATGCCAGATAATATTCCACAATTTACCGCAAAACCCATCGATGAAGAAGCGGAAATTAAAACGGAAGAAACGCCCGCGCTCAAAAAAACGCCACGAAAACTTTCGCGCGCAAAATCAATCATTAAAAAAGTCAAAGAAAAAGTTAAAAAAACCGATTCAAAGGACTCTGCGATTGAAAAACAACTGGTTTACATCTACCAGGATAATAACGGCAATTTGCCGGACATGAAAAATATCAAAATTAAAAAAGGACAGCCGGCGGTTTTAAAATTTTTCTTTTTGTTCTTAATTATCGGCGGTCTGCTCGCAGGAACCGCCTGGGCGGGTTTTTTCATATTTCCAAACAATAAAAAATTCTCCGAAGAACAGGTCAATTTAGCGATTAACGGACCAACCGAAGTAACGGCCGGGGTGACCTCCACCTATTTTATCACTTATAAAAATGACCTAGGAATAAATTTACAAACCGCGACCTTAAACTTGCAATACCCGGAAGGTTTTGTCTTTATTTCAAGCGACCCTGTGGCAAAAAATGCCGGCCATACCGAATGGTCTTTGGGCAATATCCCGCCTTACAAAAAACGAGAAATAAAAATAGTTGGAATAAATTACGGATCAATAGGCCAAGGAAAATCTTTCAGAGCATTTCTTGCTTACAAGCCGGAAAACATGGCTTCGGAATTACAAAAATCCGCCACCCTAAGCACAATAGTGAATAGCTCGCCGATTGCACTTTCACTTTCAAGCCCAGAAAAAGTTTCACTCGGAAGTATCGCCGAATATACATTTATCGTCAAAAAAGACACCGCCTCGCAAATTAACAAACTGGAAATCAAACCTATCTTGCCAGCCAATTTCCATATTTCTTCTTCCGAACCGAAATTAAACAAAGAAAATAAATGGATATTTGATCTTGGGAAACTTTCTACTTCAACCGCGAATTTAACAGAATGGCCTTTCAAAATAAGCGGAAAATTCTCCAGCTCCTCTGAACAGGCGGCGGTTATCAGCGGAGAGCTTTCAGCCCTGATGATCGGCGGCCAATATTTGTTGGCTCAAACGAAGGGAAGTTCGGAACTCACACAGAGCAATCTTGACTTTATCTTGGCCATAAACGGTTCCACAAAAAATCAAAGCAGTGTGCCCGGAGATACTCTTGATATCGCTCTACAAATAAAAAATACGAATATTGACGCGATGAAAAACGCAACAGTTAAATTAACCTTGGACGCTCCATCATATAATCGCCAAAGCGTGCTTGACTGGCCAAAGATTGAAGAAAAATACGACGCAGAAATCCGCGGAGCGCAAATTGACGAGACAACGCGACGAGGCGAACTGACATGGACAAAGGCAAAAATTGCCGACATGGCTAACATCGCGAAAGGCACGGAATTTATGATTGAAATGAAACTGCCAATTCGCGACGGGTCTTCCTTTAGCATAACCGAACTAAAAGGATACAAAATTATTGCCAACGCGGAAATTTTATACACTGATAAAACCGGACAACAGACTCTCTCAAGCAACCCGATAGAAATAATTTTAAATTCAAATTTGAAATTTGAGTCAAGAGACGCGGCTTCCGGATATACGCATGATATAACATGGGTTCTAAACAATGATTTTCATCCGCTCAAAAACATCTCGCTAAGCGCGGATATTTATGGAAATGTGATTTGGGACGGACCGGATCCTGTTCCAGCCGGAACCTTAAATTATGAAATGGGCGCGCAAAAAATTATATGGACAATTCCTGAAATGCCGGCTGAAACAGATGTGCTGGCCTTGCCCTTCTCGCTTACATTAAATACTCTAAATCCAACACAAGAAATTCTGATTTCAAAAGTCCGTGTTCAAGCTGAAGATTCGGTTACTGGAGAAAAGATAGAATTTATGGGCGACGAAACGCCTCTAAAATAAAATTACAAAAATCTTCTCACTAATTTTTCCGCTTCTGCCGGATCTGACACCCAATTTATTCTTTGATCTCTTTTGAACCAAGTTGTCTGTCTTTTCGCGTAATTACGAGTGTCTTTTTTTAACATCTCAACAGCTTCGTCTTTAGTCACCTCCCCTCTCAAATAACAACCAACCTGCCTATAGCCTATACCGCTCATGCTTGGCAAGGTCCACGGATATTTTTCCGCCAATTTTTTCGTTTCTTCAATCAAGCCATCAGCTATCTGCCGGTCAACTCGCGTCTCAATTCGCTTATACAACTCCGCTTTCGGCATATTAATGCCGATTTGCAACGCGTTAAATAGCGGCTTTGATTTCGTCCTCTGTTTATAAAACGACTCGCCGGTAAAAGTGAAAACCTCAAGGGCGCGCAAAACCCGGCGCGGATTTTTTAAATCAATTCTTTTGGCGCTTTCCGGGTCAACTTTTTTTAACAAAGCGACGAGCTCCGCTTTGCTCTTTTTTTCAAACCGCTTGCGCAGCTCTTGGTTCGGAGCCGCTTTTGGAATATCCAAATTTTCAACCAGCGCCCATATATATAGCCCGGTTCCTCCAACGATAATCGGCAATTTGCCTCTCCCCAAAATACTGTTAATTACGGCAATCGCTCTTTCTTTATAATCCGCCAAGCTAAAATTTTCTTTCGGGGCAACGATATCCATCATATAATGAGGCACACCTTCAACCGCAAAAGACTCCGCGCCACAAATTTTGCGCCATGCTCCATGCGGCTTGGCCGTGCCGATATCCATTTTCTTATACACCTGCCTGGAATCGGCCGAAACAATCTCGCCATCAAACTTTTTTGCCAGCGCCAAACCAAGATCGGTTTTTCCGGACGCGGTTGAGCCGAGAACGATGATTATTTTTGGCAGATTTTTCACACAATCATTTTATTTATCTAACAGCCTAGTGCTTGAAAGATATATTTAAACATAATAAAAATATGGTATCACTGAAAATTCAATTTTTCAAGCAAAAATGTGAAAGGCGCCGCATTGCGACGCCTTAAGCCGGACTACCCTACCTCCTTATTGGCGATGGTGAAAGAAGCGTCAGAGGCTGTGAGGAACTTTACCTGCACCGGGAGATCCCAAACCTTTTCGGCTCCAGGATTTCCTTCTTCAGAGTAACGCTCCTCCACTTTGAGCACGACCCTGAAACCTCTGTCGACATCCCATTCGTCGAGCAAGTAAAGGGAGGTTACGGCCCAAGCGTGATTCTGCTCGCGGCCATCAACACGCATCTTTGCTTCAACTCGGACGACTTGTTTGAAAAATGACTCCGCATCTTCGCGATTGGCCCAAAATTCAAGCCAAGTCGATGAGGTGGCAGAGAAAATCAAACTAATACATCTCTTTTTCCACCCCATCTTTTCAATCTCCATGGTGGAAAATTGCCGGCAGAACAGACTCGTCGCCATAGCAACCTCCTTCCCTAGGGAACAGACCAGCATAACACTAACCTAAACAAAAGTCAAGTGTATGTTGACAACAGCTCTAAAATATGCTATATTATAAATAAGTTTTTAATTAATTTTTTCCATAATTTATGGAAAACAATAGCGAACTGCCATCTAACGAACGATTCAAAGATCAGCTATCTAAACACGCACAAAAAGAAATGGCGCATCTGTGGTTAATTATAAATATCCTACCAGATCTTCAGAAAAAAACACGGGACCAAAAGCTGACAAATAGAATTAAAAGTTTGCTTCTTCACTCCGAAAGTAAAATGGCACTTTTGAGCTTAAAGAACGGATTAGAAAAAAAAGACGTAGAAAAATTCGCCGCAGATTTGATAATTGAAAGAATTGCCCAAATCACTGAAGATATGAGCGCGGCCAAGACAGATGAGGACGTCAAACAAATTCTTGACTCAATTGAAGAAGACCCGAATCTATTCGCTGGTGTAACCAAGAAAGAACTCGAAGGCGATATTGATAAAGGGTTTGAACGAATAAAGAAATCAGCTTAAATTGCATAACAAAAAAAACAGCGGATAATTTCCCCGCTATTTTTTATTTTTTAACTCTTCCTGGATTTAATTTCTTCCATCACTTTTCCCAAAAATCCACTCTTCTCCATCTTTATCTGATCTTTTTGACCCCGCACTCGGATCATCCAATCTTCCCCGCCCAACTCTTTGTCGCCAACAACCACGATATATGGAATTTTTCTTTCCACGCCTTTGCGCACCTTGTTGCCAACTGTTTCGTCGGCCGAATCAATTTCAACTCTTATTCCGGCCTCAAGAAGCTCCTTCGTAAGCGCTTGGGCTCCCTCAACATGTTTAGCGGAAACCGGCGCGAGCAAAACCTGAACCGGCGATAACCAAACCGGCCACGCTCCGGCAAAATGTTCAATTAAAAATGCCGTAAATCTTTCATGAGTGGAAAGCGGCGCTCGATGAATTACAAACACCTCGTTGTTTTCTTTGCCGGTTTCATCTATATACGCCAAACCAAATCTGCCCTTTGCCGCGAAGTCAAGCTGGATAGTAGACATCGTCTCCTCGCGGCCGACTATGGACTTAAACTGAACATCCACTTTTGGCCCATAAAACGCCGCCTCGTTATCGGCCTCAACAAAATTTACTTTCATACTCTGAAGCACTTCTCTTATCACACCCTCTGAGAATTTCCAGTTATCCGGTTCGTTAATGTATTTATCCAAATGTTCCGGGCTCCATTTTGATAATCTAAACCAATAATCTTTCAATCCAAAAATCTCAAAATACTTCATTGTCAGTTCCATTACATTTTTAAATTCATCTTTTATTTGTTCCTTGGTGCAATACATATGCGCGTCGTTCATGGTTAAACAACGAACCCTTAATAACCCGGCCAAGGTCCCAGACAATTCATTGCGATAAACCGTTCCGTATTCCGCCAAACGCAATGGCAAATCCCTATAACTGCGCATCTGATGCTTGTATATCAAATGATGGTGCGGACAATTCATCGCTTTAAGATAATATACTCCATCATCCATAACCATTGGCGGATACATGCTGTCTTTGTAATAAGGCAAGTGCCCGGATGTTTTATACAACTCCGCTTTTGCTAAATGCGGAGTAGCCACTCTTAGATACCCGGCTTTATTTTCCATTTCCACGGCCAGCTTTTCTATTTCATTTCTGATAATCATGCCGTTTGGCATCCACATTACCAACCCCTTGCCGACCATATCGTCCACAAAAAACAAATGCTGGTCTTGTCCGATTTTTCTATGGTCGCGCTTTTCCGCTTCCTCCAACATTTTTAAATAATCATCAAGCTCCGCTTGTTTTTCAAAACAAACGCCGTAAATTCTTTGCAATTGCGGATTCTCGCTTTTACCTCGCCAATAAGCGCCGGCCAATTTATTTAATTTGAAGGCGCCAATTTCCTCTGCTGACCCAACATGCGGACCTCTGCAAAGATCAACAAATTTTTCAGTTTTATATAAAGAAACAACGCTGACATCACCAGCAGTCGCGACATCCTCCTCTGAATTTAATTTAGTCGTGCCGTGTTTTTTTAAGTCCTGAAGCAGATCAACTTTGTAATCCTGTTTCAATTTCTTAAAAAGTTTTATCGCCTCGTCTATGTCAATTTCTTCCCTGACAAAAGTCGCCCCTTTTTTCGCGAGCTCTTTTGCTTTTTCTTCTATTTTTCCCAAGTCCGCTTCTCCGATCGGCTCGTGAAAATCTATATCATAATAAAATCCGTTTTCCACCACCGGACCGACGCCGAATTTTGCTTTTGGATAAAGTTCCTGAACTGCCGCGGCCACCAAGTGGGCGCAGCTGTGCCGCATTGTTTCCAATTTGTTTTCTGCCATATATTGCATTTAAAAAAAGACCCTTACATAGTGCTAATTTTAACGCACATTGGGGGTCTTCGTCAACTACTCAACATTTTTTACAATCACCTTCACCCTATCTTGCACGGCCGGCGCGGTACGCATCCATGACGGCGAAAATTTGACATCAACTCCAATCACATGACCAAATCCAAAAACATATCTTTCAATTTCATCCTTGGATTTATTGAAAAAATTTGATGGAGTTAATTTTTCCGCGTTAGCGTCCAAAGTAACGAGTATATCCTGATAAATGGAAATTTGCGCGGAATTTTTTGTCATGTCATAACTTACCAGCGACACCTGCGGCTCTCTGTTAACGGACAAAACTTTCTCACTCTCAACATCAACTTTTTTTGCGGATTCTCTTTCAACCAAAACTTTCAGGGACTCTTTATTGTAGTAGACAACTCTTACGGTGCTGGTTCCTATCAAATTATACTCCGCCACTTCCTCTCCCACTTTTCTATCCGCGACAACTTCATAATCCGGAATGGAAATTAATTTTTGGTTGTAGTTCGCCAAATCTTGCACCTCGGACAACGCGGCCGCTTTAACTTTTTCCAAATAATCTTGCTGGGCGAGTTTTATGTCTTCTTCGGATAAAATACCTACTTTCCCGACTCCGCCTTCCATGGCTTTTTTACTTTCCGCGAAGATAAACTTCTGCTTATCCTCTGCCAAACCCGGAATCGTAAACTTGCTCGGGCCGATGTCGCCTGACGCGCCTTTTTTATCCGCGTATACTTGCGCGATTACTTGACCCTTCGCGGGAACTAACGCGCGTTCTGACAGATGGAACAAAACTCCGCCCTGAGTTAACAGCCTTGTTGTTTTCACCAAAATTTGGCTTGCTGAAGTTTCATTGTATAAAATCACTTCGCCAATCGCCACATCATCTACGGTCTTGTTCCCTGTCGGATAATATTTTTGAGTCCAAGTAAACAACGTGGAAGTTACCGCGCCAGGGATTGTAGTATTTCCGCTCTTTTGGCCATCCACCGTTACATTAAAATTTATATTTTTGTTATCACTTTTCGCGACAATCACAATAGTGGCTTTTTTGGAAGTAAAAAATATGACTATCCCAAGCAGAGCCAGTGTAACCAATAAAAAAGAAATGGCGATTGTTTTATAAAAACGCACTGACGGCTCCGGAGCCATTTTAGTTGTAACGCGATGAGTAATCATATCCAATGGATTTTCAGGTTGCCCATATTATACCACAAATCACAAAAATCGGGAATTGTGAATAACTTTATTCAAATGATTTTGCAAGAATCTAAAAATTTTTTACTTCTTGTTTGTAAAAATCAATCCTGTATTTAAATTCCGCGGGCTTTGTTTTTTTAAGATAACTGCCGATCGTATCCGCGTAACTTAACAAAATCAGCTCGCGATATATTTTTTTCTTTCTTAAACGCGCAATTTCTTTTGCGAAATTATTTTTACCGGGCGTTAAAATCGCATGAATCAGCCCATGAGATTTAACAATTGAAGCGACAAACTCTATTTCATTCAACCCCAAATCAAACCGTTTTAAAATCCCCCTCACTTTTGCCGCGCCGACATCTTCGTGTTTTGGACAAATTGTAAAATCATTTTGAATCACAATCGTTTCTTTCTTGGCTATATCATGAAATAACGCCGCAATTTTTAACAAATTTTTTCTTCTCATTTTTATTTTATTAATCATTTTTTCCAAATTCTCCAGCACAGACAAACTGTGGTCAAAAACATTTTCGTGATTGTGCCAATGATTATTTTCAACGACATTTTTCAAATCATAAAATTCCGGGATCAGATCGGCTAATTTACCGGCTTTGATATTCCTTTTGTTTAACAACGGAGTCTTTGCTTTCACATTATTAGTAACGCCCTCTCAAAAAAGCTACCCTCAAAACAAAAATGTGCGCCCATTAGGAGTCGAACCTAAATTTCCGGCTTCGCAGGCCAGTGTCCTATCCATTGAACGATGAGCGCGAAGGTTAGAGCGCACTATACTATATTTCTGAAAAAAAATCAATGTATCTTAAACCGCCTTGCGATTCTATCTGTAAAAGGCTCCTCTTCCTTTTCCACGTCCTCCACGATGTAATGATTAAGGTATTCTCTAATCGGCCTTGGATCAAAATCAAAAAGAGGGATCTGCAATCTGTGCCTCATTACGCTTTTTGTCAAAAAATACAGACTCTTTACGTCCGGCGGATTATAAATAATATAATAGCTGTCAAATTCTTTAAACGGATAAAATCTGTTCCCCAGCACCAAACCTGTTTCCGTTATCGCGAAGTCAACTTCCATCGGCTCTTGCATATCTTGCATAAACAAAATTATGCCGAATAAAATAACAATCAAAACGAACAAATAATTTCTGGCGAAAAGAGCGTAAACTAACATTAAAATTCCAAAAATCCCGGCGACAAAATACCACCTTCTGCTTCTGTCATATTTATCATATTCTTTAATCACCCATTCAAACACAACATTGCCGGGACTTAAGTTTTCTTTGGCTAAATTTATAGGCATACGGATAGTTTTAACGTGGATGATACTGGACTTGAACCAGTGGCCTTTGCGATGTGAACGCAACGCTCTAACCAGCTGAGCTAATCATCCGTTCCGCGCTCAATGCTCAAGCTTGAATATGCTAAAATTATACCACATTTCAACTAAAATTTCAAAATTGCAATAAACACTCCGCCATGTTACAATTATATGAACACCAAAGAAAAAAACTGTACTCGCGGATTGAGGTGTTAAAAAAATGGCTATGGACGAACAGCAAATTAATCTTTTAAGGCCCGAATACGAACAACCAACAAAAAAGGGGAAGCCGATCAAAATAATCATTTTGATCATAGGCGTAGCTCTGGTAGGCTTACTGGGGTTAAGAGCGGTGTTGTCAATCAGCTCCCCGAACGGTTCAAGCCTAAACAAATTAAAACCGAAAAAGGCGGGTTTTTTTGAATCTGTCAAAAATTACATACTTAATACCCCGGAAAGTGTCGTTGACGGAGAAACAACAGATAGAGTTAACATACTTCTTCTTGGAATCGGCGGGCCCGGACATGATGGTCCATATTTAAGCGACACAAATATAATAGTAAGCATAAAACCGAGTACTAATCAGGTGGCTCTAATATCGGTACCGCGCGATCTGGGAGTAAAAATAAACGGTTACGGCATCCGAAAAATAAACCACGCCGACGCTTTTGGAGAAGCCGAAAAATATGGCAATGGCGGCGAATATGCCAGAAAAATTTTTGAAGAAACTTTCGGAATAGAAATCCCCTACTATGTCCGCGTTGACTTCAAGGCGTTTAAAGAGCTTGTTGACAGTGTCGGAGGAATAAAAATAAATATTGAAAAACCATTCACGGACTCGGCCTACCCGGGACCAAACTATTCATTTCAGACAATTTCCTTTGAAGCCGGCACGCAAATACTGAATGGCGAAAGAGCCTTAATATTTGCCAGATCCAGACATGGCACAAATGGCGAAGCGTCGGATTTTTCCAGAGCCAAAAGACAGCAACTGGTTATTTCCGCTCTTAAAGAAAAATTTATGTCGGCAGGCACATATTTAAATCCGATAAAAATCCAAAAAATTTATGGGGCGCTGAATGACAACATCTCAACTAACCTAGACTTCGGACAAATCATGTACCTGGCCACGCTCGCCAAAGAATTGCAAATTGAAGACACGAAAAAACTGATACTTGATGACAGCCCCAACGGATACTTGAGGCCAATGATTTCCGACAGCGGAGCGTATTTGCTCGGCCCAAAATCTGGAAATTATTCAGAAATTAAAATCGCAGTAGATAATATTTTCAACGCGACGACCACAACAACCACAGAATTGCCGGTGAAAGAAGATGCAACGGAAGAACCGACTAAATCTTTGGCAAAAATTGAAATACAAAACGGAACTTGGCGGGCGGGTTTAGCCGCGGCAAAAAAACAAGAACTTACAACCGACGGATTCTCTGTGATATGGGTTGGCAATGCTCTCAAACGCCCAATTGCGAAAACCACAATTTATATTATTAACCCGATAATTTCCAGCGAAACCGCCGACGCCATAACCAAAAAATTAAACGCTCCTTCAAGCACCATACTGCCGGAATGGCTGCAAGAAAATTATGATGATCCGGCTACAATAGCCAATGAACAGGGCTTGAAATATAAGCGAGAAGCTGATATACTGGTTCTTCTTGGAGAAGACATTAAATAACTCTAAAAATATATGGCTACACCGGCGCAAATAGTTAAACAAGAACTGCCCATAGTTGCCTTGGTAGGCCGAGTTAATGTTGGCAAATCTACTTTATTTAACAGAATTATAGAAAAACAAAAAGCAATCGTTTCCTCTATTGCCGGCACTACTCGCACTAGAAACATCGCAATTGCAAGCTGGCGCGGAAGAAATTTTTCCTTAGTTGATACCGGAGGTTTAACTTTTTCAGAAGATATACCGCTTGAAAAAGAAATAATAGAACAAACGGAATTAGCAATCAAAGAAGCCAACATAGTGCTTTTTGTCATTGACATCCAAGCCGGTATTCTTCCGCAGGAATATGAATTGGCCAAACGTCTTGCTAAAGACAGGCGCAAAATAATATTTGTCGCGAACAAAGCTGACAACGAAAGATTGCGTTCAGATATTTATGAACATGAAATTTTAAAACTTGGATTTGGCGAACCATTGCCCGTGTCAGCGGCAAACGGAACAAACATTGGCGACTTGCTGGACATAGTTTACAAAAAACTTGCCAAAATAAAAAAACTGCCAAAGGAATCTAAAGAGATAAAGCCGATAAAAATCGCCTTAATAGGCAAGCCAAATGTTGGAAAATCTTCCCTCTTTAATGATTTAATAGGAAAAAAGGAAGTGATAGTAAGCGAGATTCCTCATACAACCCGCGAACCGCACGATACACTGGTCATTGTTGACGAACAGCCAATGTTATTTGTTGATACCGCCGGCATAAGAAAAAAAGCCAGAGTTTCAGGCGAACTTGAAATTTCCGGAGTTGGCAAAAGCATTGAAATGATTAAGAAATCGGATATTGTTCTGTTGGTTTTGGATTCAAACGAACAGATTACCAGCCAAGACCAGCAACTAGCCGGTTTCTTAAGGGAAAACACAAAGAGCGTTATAATCGTGATTAACAAATGGGATTTGGCCGAAGAGAACACTGATTCATTCAGAAATGAAACAAAAGAAAAAATTTATGCCGCCTTCCCGCATCTTGATTATGCTCCGATTGTTTTTACCAGCGCCAAAACTGAATATCGCGTCCACCAAATTTTCCCGCTGATTACGCGCGCATGGCAAGAAAGGCAAACAATCATTCCAGAAAATGAATTGGCTGAATTTTTCAAAAAAATAACAAGGCAGCACAGACCGGCCAGAGGCAAAGGCACTCGCCACCCGGAAGTTCTCGGTTTTCACCAAATACACAATAACCCGCCAATGTTTGAAATGCAGATTAAACCAAAAACATCGGTGCATTTTTCTTATGTTCACTACATTGAAAATCGTCTGCGAGAAAAATTCAGCTTCTTCGGCGCGCCGATTGTGATTAAACTCACAAAATTGAAGAGAAATATTTAAATTACATGAAACTTATAATCGGGTTGGGCAATCCGAAAAAAGAATATGAAAACACGCGCCACAATGCCGGTTTTGTGGCCATTGATAAATTCGCCGAAAAAATGGAAGCTAAATTTACCTTTGATAAAAAAACTAACGCAGAAGTTGCAAAAACGAGCCTAAAAAGACATAAAATTTTTCTTGCCAAACCGCAAACATTCATGAATAATTCCGGAATTGCCGTGAGGGCTCTTTTGGGTTTCTACAAACTAAAATCCGACGACATGATCGTGGTTCATGACGATAAAGATATACCGCTTGGCGAAACAAGAGTGCAAACCGATCGCGGTCCGGCCGGACATAACGGTGTAAAATCAATCATCGAATATCTCGGCACGCAAAATTTTACAAGAATAAGAATCGGTGTGGCCACCGCGGCCGAAATCAAAGACGCCGCCGGTTTTGTATTGGGAAAATTCACCGCCGCGGAAAAAAAGATCTTAAACAAAGTTACTGAAAATGTAATTAACGAAATAGAAAGTCTGGTATGAAATACCACGCCGCGCTCGCGCACTTTCCAAAAATAACTTATGCCCGCTACCGAAAACTAGCGGCTTATTTTTCTGATTTAAAAAATTTGTGGGATGCTGAATTTACTGAATTGGTTCAAACCGGACTGGAAGAAGAAATAGCGCACGAATTTTTATCGTGGAGAGAACATAACCCGGTTGAACAATTACTGGAACGACTGGAATTGGCAAGGGTGAAGACGGTATCACTCGACGAGCCGGAATATCCAGCTTTACTAAAAGAAATAAATGACCCTCCGCACACACTATTTATCCGAGGAAATTTTTCAAACGATGCAAAGCCGGCTTTGGGAGTGGTCGGAACGCGCAAGATGAGCAATTACGGAAAATTGGCATGCCAAGAAATTGTGGCGCCGCTCGCCAGGCAAAGAATAAAAATTATCAGCGGATTGGCGCTTGGAATTGATGGCGTTGCCCACCAAACAGCGCTGGAAAATGACGGCGTCACAATCGCCGTTCTAGGAGGTGGCGTTGATAAAACAACCGTTCATCCAACCTCGCATCAATTTCTCGCAGAAAAAATTATAGAAAAAGGCGGGGCGGTAATTTCTGAATATCCGCCAGGATTTCAACCAATGCCATACACTTTCCCAGCTCGCAATAGAATCATTGCCGGATTAAGTTTGGGGACGCTCGTTGTTGAGGCGCCGGAACAATCCGGGGCGTTAATAACAGCCAAATTCGCGCTGGATTACAACAGAGAAATTTTCGCGATTCCCCATCCTATCAATACAGCCAACGGAGTCGGCTGCAACAACTTGCTCAAACTTGGCGCGCGACTTGTTTCTTCCGCAACAGATATTTTTGAAACATTAAGTCTCGGAGGTTTTGATCAACTTGCAATAAACATCGGGCCAAAACCCGCCTCCTCAACCGAGGCCGTAATACTGTCTCTGGTTTCTAAAGAACCAAAACACATAGATTCCATTATAAAAGAAAGCGGGCTTGAAAGTCCGACCGTGAACAGCGCCATCACGATGATGGAAATAAAAGGCATGATACGAAATTTGGGAGGGATGAATTATATTGTGCGCTGATATGAATTTTGAGCAGTCGTTTAGCTATATCGCGGGTAAAAAATTCCCATCAAAACTAAAATTCGCCGGCAACCCGGCGGAACGCTTTGAAAATTTCAAAGCATTTTTAAAAATTTTAAAAAATCCGGAAAATAAAATTCCAAAATACATTCACGTGACCGGCACCAGCGGCAAGGGGTCAACTTGCATCATGCTGGCGTCAATATTAAAATCAGCCGGAAAAAAAGTCGGGCTTATGACATCGCCTCATTTGACAGAAATAACCGAGCGCTGGCAAATAAACGGGAAACAAATGCCCAGGCAAAATTTTATTCTCATTATTGAACGGATAAAAAAAACGATGAAAGAGTTTCAAAAAACAACAAAGAATAAACTAACTTTTTTTGACCTGACAACCGCGGTCGGCCTGCTGTATTTTGCCGAAAAAAAAGTTGACTGGGCCGTGATGGAAGTCGGTTGCGGAGGCAGATACGATTCCACAAACGCAATTCCGCATAAAGCCGCGGCTGTGATCACCAATATTGATTTGGACCACACGGATATTTTAGGAAAAACAAGAAAAAAAATCGCTTATGAAAAAGCCGGCATAATAAAAAAGGGGGGCGTGGCGTTTACCGGCGAAACAAACGCGAAAATTCTAAAAATTTTTAAAAATGAATGCGCGAAAAACGACGTTAGGCTGGAAAAAAAATCCACCAAGCCGCTTCAATATTCCGTGCCGGCGATTGGAGCGCACCAAATTGAAAACGCGGAACTCGCGGTAAAAGTCTCAAAATTTTTAAAAATTCCAAAGTCGGCTATTGAACAAGGCCTCGCTTCCGCGAAATTCCCGGTCAGGATGGAGATTGTCGCCCAAAAACCATTCATTATTTTAGACGGAGCTCACAACGCGCGCGAAATTGAGGCGACTGTTCGGGCCGTAAAAAGTTTGGACTACGGCGATCTTTGTATGATTGTAGGATTTTCGGAAGGAAAAAATTCGGACAAAATGATTTCCGAACTGATAAAATTAAACCCAAAAATTGTCGCCTGCACGAAACAGGGCATCAATTCTTTCCGAAAGGCCATACAGCCAATTAAATTAGCCGAAAAATTTAAAACTTTTGGAATCAGCGCAAAAACATTTAACAATGCCGAAAAAGCGCTTGATTGGTGCAAAAAACGGATAAACAAAAACAGCCTTTTGCTCGCTACCGGCTCAATGTTTCTAGCCGGAGAATTAAGAGGGCTTTTGAAAAATGAAAATAGCCAAAATTGACATTTCCAAAAATTTTCATTATTCTTAATCTAATGCGTTGAAAAAAATCAGACATACTGGCTCGGCTCACTTATTATGAAAACACTTGTTATAGTGGAATCCCCCACTAAAGCAAAAACAATTTCAAAATTTCTCGGAACCGGCTTTACGGTAAAGTCGTCTTTTGGACATCTGCGCGATTTGCCAAAAAGCAAACTGGGAGTTGATGTAAATAATAATTTTGAACCCCACTATATTATAAGCCGCGATAAAAGCAAGGTTGCCAAAGAACTGAAAGAGGCGGCTAAAAAATCCGACGAAATCCTATTCGCAACCGACGAGGATCGAGAAGGAGAGGCGATTTCCTGGCATCTGGCAAACATACTTGGGATAGAACCAAAAGAAGTAAAAAGAATTGTTTTCCATGAAATTACAAAACATGCCATCATGCACGCGATGGAAAATCCTCGCCATCTGGATTTAAAAATGGTGGATGCGCAACAGGCGCGGCGCGTTCTTGACCGTTTGGTCGGCTATGAACTATCGCCATTTCTATGGAGAAAAGTGGCCAAGGGACTGTCAGCCGGACGCGTGCAATCGGTTGCCGTGCGTTTGGTTGTTGAACGCGAACGAGAAATTACAGCTTTCAAACCGGAAGAATACTGGTCGTTGGAAGGGTTTTTTCAAACACAAAAAAAAGAAACTT
>JBBTQE010000011.1:0-1719 GCA_038065775.1 Patescibacteria group bacterium | reverse complement strand
TCTTTTTATTCATTTCAATAATTAATGAAGTAGTAAACTGCTCCCCATACCCCTGTTATGATAACACATAAAATTGGAGAAGTTAAATTATCACAGAACGGGACCAAAAAATTAATTCAGAATATAGTCTTCGCCACCTTTCAAGACGTTATATTCAATCTTAAATGAGTCAACTGGTTTTGATTCTATATATTCATCCTTGTAAAGTCGGTCGAGCATTTCAGCCGAGTCCGAAGTCATAGGGTAAGTGCCATAATCAAGGTAATACAACTCCAAGGAATTTTTAATTTCGTGCTTAGAAACAGAGTTAGCCGCCAGGGTAGCGCTGGCCAAAATATCGCTTGTATTAAGGGTAAAAGCCCCAACCGTTAAGGAAAGGCCTACAAGTGCCGGTATAATTATGGAATATATTGGATGGAAAATTATCTTTTGAAATGCAACTTCTGTAAGATGAAGTCGCATGAAAAAATCTAAAAAACGAAAACATTTTTCGCACGTTACGCAAAAGAAAAGAGACCGCATGCAGGGTCTCTTGGACGATGGAGTGAAGCAGAATGAGATAGCCAAAATCCTAAAGGTCGACAAGAGTACAATCAGCCGCGAACTGAAAAGAAAACGGAAGAATGGCAAATACAGCGCCGAAACGGCTGAACATAAAGCCTTGGTCAAGAGACAGAATTCCAAATACCAAGGAATGAAGATTGAATCCTGCCCGGAATTGAAAAGGCGAATCGTAAAAGAACTGAAAGCCAAACGGTCGCCGGACGAAATTGCCGGAAGGATGAGGATTCTAAAAGTGTTTCCGCGTGTTGGCACGGTTGCCATATACAAATGGCTGTACAGCGCTTTCGGACAGAAGTATTGCCCGTATCTATGCACTCAAAGATGGAGAAGAAAACCGCGAATCAAGAGTATGACGGGAAGGCATATAATTCCCAATATGGTGAGAATTGAAGCCCTTCCCAAGGGCGCCGTGAACAAAACGAGGTATGGACATCATGAATCGGACACGTTCGTTTCTCCCAGAAAATCGGGGGTGAAAACGAGCGGAGCGATATCCTGCGAGAAGAAATCAAAACTCATTCTTGGAAAGAAGATTCCGGACATGAAGCCAGCATCGATGGAACGGGCGATGCGGTCATTTGAAAGCAAGGTCATAATGAAAACCACGACCATAGACAGAGGCATTGAAAACCAGAAGCACGAAGGATGGGGTGTGGACGCGTACTGCTGTGATCCATCCTCCCCTTGGCAAAAACCTTTGGTCGAAGGAACGATTGGCCTCCTGCGTAGATGGTTCTGGCCAAAAGGAACAAACTTTTCAAAAGTGAGCAATTACATGTTTCAAAAGAACATCAAAATTATCAACAACAAATACCGAAAATCGCTCCGTTACAGGAGCGCCTTGGAAGTAGCCGAGGAGCATGGCATACTTAAATCATTAAAAGGAGAAGTTGCATTTCACTAGAAAATTTACCCCACTTTCTCTTTCCATACATTACATCAAATGCCATACTTGTCAAGTATTTGCAGCACACCAAAATTTCATTTTGATAGTGGTCCACTTTACGTCAATATCGCATTATTGATCGACTTTCGCTGGATGTCTGATAACTGATTACTTCTCGATGAATACACAATTTGGCAATGAAAAAGCCGACTCTTGAGGAATCGGCTATTTATTCGTCGGGTGTTGGATTTTCGCAACCCACTCAATGC
>JBBTQE010000010.1:0-11936 GCA_038065775.1 Patescibacteria group bacterium | reverse complement strand
GGCTCCTGCAATAAATCCGGCAAATGCCTTGAACCATCCAACGAAGGCCTCACCGTCAACGGCAAGTCATCCGGAGACGTTGTCTTCCAATCCCACTCCGCTCCGGTCAACATCAAGTTCTACGCCTCTGCCGACAAGAACCAAATGCCACTTAAGAAAGTCGCTGTTAACTGGAATGACGGTTGAAAATTTTTATATATGTGATAATATATCAGTATTAAAGATTGGTATGAAATCAACAGTAAAAAAATGGGTGGAGTTTGTTGACAATGATATTAAGGTGGCTAATTTGTTATTTAAACACGGCCAAAAGATGGGTTTCGCGTACCAGGCAACCGTCTTTCATTGTCATCAGGCAATAGAGAAAATGTTAAAAGCAATTCTGACGGATCAAGGCAAGGAGGCGCCTAAGATTCACAATTTAGTTCGTTTGCTTGCGCTTACGGGCTTAAATATTAAATCAGAAATTAAAGATGTTGTAGAAAATATTAACCCGCATTATTTGCCACCACGATATCCTGATATGCAATTCAAGTCAGCTTTTTCTTTTGTTTATAATAGTAAATCGGTGGAAAGAATAATCAAAGCAACATTAGATACCATTTTATGTCTCAAAGAGGAATTAAAGTAAAATCTATCATCAATAAATATTCAAGTGAGCTATCAAAAAAAATAAAAGTTGATGGTGTGTTTTTGTTTGGCAGTGCCGCTAGAGGTGAAATGAAAAAATACAGCGACATAGATCTGATAATTCTCTCAACAGATTTTGACGGAATGAATTTTATGAGGCGATTGCAGCTACTGTCACGAACCAGTTGGGTGTGCGCCAAAGAGGCTGCTATGGATATAATTGGCTATACTCCGGAAGAATTTAAAGAATTGCGTAAATCTAACTCGCCAAATTTAAAGAAAATTGTTCGCGAGGGATATTTTATTAGATAATTTTTGCCTCGCGGCTCCTGTTCCAAATTCGGCACCTGCCTTGAACCATCCAGCGACTGCCTCGCGTATTATTTCTTCGCCGCCACATACAAGTAATGCCCCCAAAAGGGGAGCACGCGATTAATTAGCCCATCCAATTTACGCGCAACAGGCATATCAGTGTATGGTGGTTTTGTGAAATTTTTAACAGAGTGAAATCCGCATCGCTTCATAATTCGCGCCAGCGCAAAAGGCGAGCGCTTCGTATGTTTTCCGTAAGGCCATTTTTTTCTCATTTTCAAATACAATTCTTGAATCGGCCCAAACGACAGCAGATTCGGTTGCACGATTAATAAAAGACCTCCGGGTTTTAAAACTCTGAAGGCCTCTGATAGCGCCAGGTAGTCTTCGTCGAAATACGGCAGAACTCCCCAACACAGAACAATGTCAAACATTTTATTTTCAAACGGCAGAATTCTGACATCGCCGATTTGATATTTATTTTGATTGGTTTGCTCGCAGGCGATCGCGCGCTCAATCGCTTCTCCGGAAATGTCTATGCCATAACCGGTCGTTTGGCATTCTTTTTGAAGGCATCTTAGCGCCATTCCATCTCCGCATCCCGCGTCCAAAATAATCTTGTTTGAAAAATTCACGCCGAAATTTTTCCAATTTTCAATTTTATCGGTTATTTTATAAATTCGCCTCTGATAAAGAGTGTATGGGTTTGTTTGCCGCCAGATGGAATCCCAGGTGGAGGGGACAGAACCAAGATCAAAACCATCGACGGCAGAAGTTGTGTTTGCGTCTAGGCTCATATTTAAGCCAAATTATCCTACTTCTATTGTATTTTGTAATCACACTGTTGTCAACAATTAACAACAGGTTACTGTTGACAAAGATTATAAACAGATTTAAAGTAGAAAGTGTGGCAGTGGCGAAAAGAATAAAAGTTGGAATTTGGCCAGAAAGTTATATTTTTTTAACTAAGATTTTAAAAAGTTATACACATGGCCGACTTAGAAATTTTTCTTCAAAAATTTGGATTATCCGATAAAGAAGCGCGTCTTTATCTTACAATGTTAAGCAAGGGGCCGGATTTGGTTAGCGATATCGCAAAAGTCGCGGGCATCAATCGTAGCACCACTTATGTTTTGTTAGAAAATTTAGCCATGCGTGGTTTGGTCAGTTCTTTTGAAGAAGGAGGAGTAAAAAAATTCAGCGCCGCGCCGCCAGAGAGGCTCGTTGATTATGTTGAAGAGCAGGCAAAAAAATATTCGTCGCTTGTTGGCGTGGCGAACAATCTTTTGCCGCAATTAAAAAATGAATTTGCCGGAGCCGGTCCGAAACCGAAGATTCAATATTATGAAGGGGTTGAAGGTTTAAAATCCGCCTATGAGGACACATTGACTTCGTCGGAAACGATTCGCGCGTATGCGTCAATCGGCGATATGCACAGTGTTTTGGGAGATTATTTTCCTGAATATTATCAGCGCAGAGCTGAAAAAGGCATACACATTCGCGCGATTTTTCCCGACACTCCGGAAGCCAAAGAACGGATCAAGCATAACAGGCAAGAGGCGAGAGACGCGCGTCTTGTTCCAAAAGAGGAGTATGGTTTTACTCCGGAAATAAATATGTATGACAACAAAGTAGTTTTTATGTCGCTTCAGGAAAAATTCGCGTTAATTATTGAAAGCCATGAATTGGCCGACGCGTTAAAAAAAGCTTTTGAATTAGCGTGGAAAGAGGCAAAAAATTTAAACAAAAAATAAATGCCCAAGACGCCTTTAACAAAACTGAATTTATCGTGGCCGGGGTCTGAAAAATTCACGGCTTATGTTAAAGATGAAAGCAAAAATCCTTTTGGCACGATAAAGGACAGGCGAAATGAGCCGATAATTAAAGAGGCCCAGAGATATTTTGTTGACAAGCTTGCGTTAATTACTTCCGGCAACAACGGCCATAGTCTGGCCCAACTTGCAAAGGGGACGGATATTAAAGTTGTTTGTGTAATTGGAGAAGACGCGTCGGTTTCAATGAAAAACGCGCTGGAAAAGGTTGCTTTTAAAATTATTCCCGTAAATTTATCATACAAAATTTTTCAGACAGAGGATTTAATAACTTTTACTCGAGAAAAAGATGATGAGGTTATTTGGGATGTAACCAATGGTTACGAAGACAATTATCAGATAGTTTTGCGTGAAATTTTTGAAAAAATTATTCCGGATTATGTTATTGTGCCTGTTGGCAGCGGAGGCATGTACATCTCATTTGTAAATATGATTGAAAGAACCGGCATAAAAACAAGAGTTGTGGGAATTAGCGTAGAAATGACAAGGCAAAGTTTTGCCGATAAATTGTGCACCCCATGGACTCCTCATGAAAAAATGATGCAGGCATATCAGCGTTTGGGGCATCCGATTTATAAACTATCCGAAGCCGAAGTCAGAAAAACCTACGACAAATTCAAAAAAATTGTAAATTGCGAGCCGTCGGCGAGCGTTGTTTTCGCGGCGCCGAACAAACATTTCTTCAAAAAAACAGACACGGTCGTGTTTATAAACTCGGGTAAAGGCGTGCTTTGCTAAAAATCCGGGAAGCCGGCTGTTTTTATCCCCATATAAATTGTCGCAAGCCATTTGTTGTGGTATAATGTTAGCATCTTAGAGCATTATCCGTAACAAGTAAAAAGGCTTATCATGCTAGCCAATTTTGCTAATAGATTAAATCTGTTTTTCAGCAAGAGCTGGTCTTTTTTGCGTCCAAGGAAAAAACTAGGAATGGTCAGTTTGGTTTTGATTTTGACCTTTATAATCGTAGTCTGGTTTGGGCAGGCGGAAATCGCGCGTGCTGGTTCTGGTTTCTTTGGCACGGTGATTGGCATAATTTCCGAGATTTTTTTGTGGCTGGCGAGATTATTGATCAGTCTGACGATCTTTGTTTTGCGGTATGTAATTGAACTCGGCGGATATAATGGTTTTATAGATTCAACCGCCGTCATGGTCGGCTGGGTAATGGTGCGCGATGTCACAAATATGTTTTTCGTGGTTGTTCTTTTGCTTATTGCTTTTGGAACAATATTGGGCATAGAACAATATGAGTGGAAAAAACTTTTGGCAAAGCTTATCGTGGCCGCGGTGGTTGTAAACTTCAGCAGAATAATCGCCGGAATTATTATAGACGCGGCGCAGGTGGTGATGGTAACATTTATCAACGGTGTGGCCGCGACAGCGGGTGGAAACCTGATAAACATGTTCAACATGAACGACATAATGAGTTTGAGCGGTGATGCCGGTCCTGAAAATGTCGCAACCGATGGAGAAACATTTGTCGCCTCCGTGGCCGCTCTTACTTTTTCGGCAATGATGCTGATGACCATGCTTATATTTTTAATAATGCTTATCGGAAGAATGGTCATGCTTTGGGTGCTGATTGTTTTATCGCCAATCGCTTTTGTATTAAATGTTTTGCCGCAGACGCAGAAATACGCCAGTCAGTGGTGGTCGGAGTTTGGCGGGAATGTAGTTTCCGGTCCGATTATCGCTTTTTTTCTTTGGCTTTCTTTTGTTACGGTCGGAGCCGGCAATGTTTATGAAAAAGATATTACCGAGCAAAGTTCCACACAGCCTTTGACAAGCAATGAACGAGACAGGAAGAAAGGCGAAACCGCAGGCATGACAAAAGCTATGGGCTGGGCGAAAATGGCAAATTTTGCTGTTGCGATTGGCATGCTATTGGCAGGAGCGAAAATGGCGCAACAGCTCGGCGCGGCCGGCGGAAGCATGATGGGCAAAGTCGGAGAGATAGGCAAGAAGGTCGCTATGACCGCTTCAGGCTTGAGAGCCGGCAGGTGGGCGGCCGGGAAGGCGTGGGGCGGGGTGAAGAAAGGCGGCGCGGCGGTTGGAATGGGGCTTGGGAAGGTGGCTTGGTCAGGGATAGGCGGCAAGAGACTCGTGAATCGCGTTAAGCGGGAGGCGGCAGGCATTAAAGCGTGGGCGTATGATAGCGGCGTTGGGCCGAAAATAGATGAAAAAACCGGGAAGCCGGTGATGGCCACGAAAAAGAAAATGAAATGGGATGAAAAAAAGGGGGAGTTTGTAACTCTTAAAGAGACGTTTATTAACCCGGAGACTGGCAAAGAGGAAGAGCGAGAAGTGGAAGAGCTGGATGAAAACGGGAAGCCGATTGAAACAGGTGAATTTGTGGTGGAAAAGAAAAAAAGAGGTGGTTTTCAAAGATTCATACATGGTCGGGTTCGCAGTGATTTAAAAAGCGAAAAGATGTTAAAGCGAGTGGAAGATTTTGCTGAAAATAGAGTGGAACTTACTAGAGCTCGTGAGCCCGCCAAGCCGACGTACATGATGCAGTACGACGACGAGAAAATTGACGCGTTGGATAGAATGGAAAAAGGCATGCTTGAAGGAGAGAAAGCAAGATCAGCCGCAAAAACCGAAGAGTTTGGCGGAAAAGGAAAAAGGATGGTGACGGCTAATAAAAGATTTAAGGATGGAAAATGGGAAACAGAGAGACCAACTGTGGGTCAACAAATAGGCGCGCATAAAATGGAGAGGCAGAATGTTGATCTGCTTGGCGATATATCCACAGCTAAGGGCCAGTTAAATTATTTGCAGAGTGAAAAAGGCGCGAAAATCCTTCGCCACATGGCCGAGGCTGACCAGATGCAAACAACCCTTGCGGAAACAAGAAGGGGTTTGTTATCTGCTGAAACGATGAAAAGCGATCGGGAAGCTAAGGCGGCAATGGAAAAAGAAGTTGCGCCGTCCGCGGCAGAAGCAAAATACATGGAAGAGAAGACGCAGAAGGAGAGAGATAATAAACAATACGCGGAAGAATCTGTTGGTAAGAAAACAGAGAATGAGTTAATGGGTCAGATGTTGGAACAATTAAAGGAAATAAACGCGGGCAAGGGCGGCACGGCGGCAGAGAAGCGCGGCGACATGCTTGGTCTCATTGCCAGCGATGCGTATAAAGGCATTGGTTCATCTGTTCGTGATGATTTAGAAAAAGAAATTTATGCCTCTGACACAAAAAAAGAAAAAAATTCAACTGTGACATTTTTGGCAGCCAATCAAATTTTATCTAATAGGCAAACAGCTAATTCCGGCAGATCTCAAGAATTGGAAAATAAAATCAAAGAAAACGAAGCATACATTTCCGGAACTGCCGGCGAGATAACCTTTGAAGAGGGTGGAACTAAAAAAAAGGCGCCAGTTTCTGAAGTGAAAAAAACGCTGGCTGGAAGAGAAGAAAAAGTTAAAGCCGCCATGGCAAAATTGTCTAAAAAATATCCGGTTATCGCGAGAGCGAGAGCAAAAGTTTTATCAGATCGTAAGTCTATTTTGGAAAATCAATCAACCGGCTTTATCAAGGAAGATATCATGCAGCATCTTATTGGAAATCCGTTAGGAGTTGATTTGCCGATTGAATCCGGCGATATAGCCGTTGAAGCCACAAGACGCGACTTTAAGGGCAAGTGGGACCAAAATCAGATGTTAGAAGCGATGAAGAATTTGAGAACCGTTATAATTAATAGACGCAAGGCCGATCCGGCGGGTTATGATAACTCAATTCAAGAACAGGATGATTATTTATACGCAATGGCTGTCATGCAGGAACTGTTTGACAATAGTTTTGTAGATGATTTGACTGGAGGAACGGAAAAAGAAATTATGCAGCAAGCCGTGAAGAAAGCCACAGAAGAGACTGTAGAAGCGTTGGATCCTGGCGGCACAAAAAAATTGGCGCAAAAAGCGAAAGCAATGGAAGCGCAGGCTAAAAAGAAGAGAACGCATGCCGGAGGCAAAGATTTTAAAAAAGAAATAGAAAGCATATTAAGGAATCGTTCGCATGCAAAAAGAGGTAATGTGGCGCAAATTTTATCAAAGCTGGCCGTGGGTAAAGCGGTTGGCGGTTTGCTTGATGAGGCCGGTTCAACCGGCGGCATGGAAGCGCTTGAATTAAAACTTAAAGAGTTGGTCCAGCAGGGCGGTTCTGAATGGAACGGTATGAGTCCTGACGAAATCCTTGCTTATATCAGAGCCGTGGCTTTTTCAAATGACGGGAATTTAATACGCGAGTTTAAAGAATTAAGTTAAAAGTTGTAGTAATTAATTTTTATTTGTATGGAAGGCACAAGAGCGAAGGGGGGCGAAACTCGGGAGGGAAAATTGAATATGGAAAACATTAAGACTCCGGAGGAACTTCGGGATGAGTGCGCGAGTTCTGAAAATTTGGGAAAAAAAGAATTTGATACAATAACCCGCGATTTAAACAATCACGCGGCCCGTTTGATAATTGACAACATGGATCAGACACAGGTTAAGAACGATGAAAATCTTAAGAGGAGATTGGAAATGGATTTGTTGACAAACGCGACAGCGGATTACAGCAGGATAAATTTAACCGAAGTTTTTACAATGTTTAATTTTAACGTTGAGCACACAATAACTCATTGGCGTCTTGCCAAGATTATGGACGCGATGACCGTGTGCAATAGGGAGCTAAAAATTATTGATTACGAAATAAAGCCGAAAGAAATTCCAGGTAAGATATATGATGCGTTTCGCAGAGGTCAACAAGATACTGAAAATATTAAAGTGGAAATAGAGATTAAGGCAGATGAAGCAACCCCGGCTAAGAAAGAGGTGAAAGAGGTAAGTCTGGTTGATTTTGCGTATTTTGCCGATGTTATGAAGGCAAATCGCGAACTCGGTGTTTATCGTATCCCGGTAAATGAATTAGCCGCGAAATTTTTTACTGGCCAAGAATTGAAAGTGTCGGTTGAAAACGAAAAAGGAAAAAAAGCCGAAGTTGACTTAAAAGATCAAAGTATTAACCCAAAGGATAACTATCAAAATATTGATATAGAGGGGTATATTGCCGAGATTAAAAATCGGCAAGTCGGTTTGCAGAAGATGGGGCAGTGGAGATGGAATGCGGAGGGTCATCGTGAAAAAGGCGGCCATGCTTCTAATGTTTTGCTGGATGGAAAACTTTGGTGGATTCCTGGGAGTGGGGAGCAGGCGCAGGTAATGACTTTGGCTGATTTGCAAAAAGTAGACGGCGGTTTGAAAGGACAACCGCAAGAAGTTGGCGATATGGATGAAGGCGCCACGGGAGTGGTGGTAAGAATGAGAATGCCATTTCTTGAGCAAAGAAAAAGAGAGGATTATAGAAAATTAAACAGAACTCCTCGTCTCGCAAAAGCCATGGTTGGTCATGCTCTTGATAAAGAAGAGGCTTCATCTCAAGTTGAAGAGGATACTTCCGCTGATGGTCAAACTAAAAAAATAGTTTATTTATGCGGTAAAAAACAGGAAGGCGAAATCATTAAGGCCATGCGATTCCATTACAATAAGGCCGCAAAAAAAATTAGGGGTTTTGAATTGAGTAAAGAAGAAGCGGCTGACATGGCCTTTACCGATGTTTTCGCTCCTTGCATTATAAATAATGAAAATGATTGGCTGATTTCGTTGAGCCAGGCTTACGGACTCACGCAAAAAGGATCAAATGTTTTGGTTCAGAATAAATATACGGAATTTCCCGGTTTTATAATTAAAATGATGGCAAGGGATATGGACGCAAAGGAGCTTAAGTTCAAGATGCACGAGTTCAAAAATATGGCGGAACTAAAGAATTATTTAAATAGACGCATTCTTGCCGGGCATATAAATCAGCCAATGAGCACGATGCAAATTGAGAGCGCGCGAAAACAGGTGAAGGCCGTCGCGCCTTCAAATGAGTATCTTTTGTATGGTGGAAGAAAAGAACAAAAAAAGTTGTTCACAAAAGAGGTCGCGGGAGCAATGAGTGAGCTGTTTAAATATGTTTTGGGTCCTTATGGCGAAGAATATATCAAAGAGTATGTTCAAAAAGGGGAGAAGGCATTATTGCCGTCTATGCGGGCAAAAATAGGGGCGGTAGTTGGAGAAAAAATACCACATGGCGAGAAGGCGGCGTATCAAAGGACACTGCCGTTTCATGAGATTGTGTTGGAAGAGTTGATGAAAATGAGCGAGGAAGAAGGGAAGACCCTGGAAATTATTGAGTTAATACATAAAATTTTTCCGGATGTGGATCCGGATTCGTTGGAGGAAGACGACGCCAATCTTGAGGCGGCCATCAAAGGAATTGTTGAAACACTAAAAATATTGCCGGAGAATGAAAGAAAAAAAATAAGATATTAATTTATTTATGGATAAATATTTTGAGTGGGATTTAGAAAAATTAGCGCAAAAACAGGGGCTGTCAGAGGTTTTAAAAGAGCTTGATTTGAATGAATTGGAGCGCTATTTGCTTACTCGATTATTTGTGCCAAAACCGGACGCGATGAAGCAGACTTTGGAGCAATATAAAGAGGCTGTTCAGCACATGCGCGGAATTCCTGAAAATTCCAGGCCGTGGCTTACCGCTGAGGATGTGGCGAAGATGACAATTGATAACGAGTTTCTTTCCAGCGCCGAGTTTCATGACAGACTGCTTCGCTCTCTGTATGTTTGGCATTTTGATTATTATCGCGGACCCGTTTTAGCCATGCTTCGCAAATTGGAAATGTTTACAAGCGGGACATATTTGTTTCCTGATTTAATGGATCCGTATGGTTCTGCAGTATTAAGAGCCACACTGTTGCTGGCCGTTAAATATTTTCAGGATCTGCAGACCGCTTTGCAGGCGTATCTATTAAACAGAAATTTTTTGGTTCTCTGCATCGGGATGGGACTTGATTTGGATGACGCATTAAGAAGAGCGGTGGATTATTTCTATATTATAGAAAACAGGCGTGAGTTCGCGCTTGACATGTCAACTTTTTTGTATAACAACGAAACATATTTGGGAGTAAAACCAGACGGATCCATGGGCGATGCGAGTTATTGGATTGACCAGTTTGAAATTTTTAGCAATAAAAAATTTGACGGCGTCAGTTTGATAAATTTTATGGCCGATCAAGCCAGATGGAAAAATACGACCGATGAAGAGAGAATGGTAATTAAACAAATTATTGAGTTATTTGTGCATTTGGTGAGCGACCATTATGTGATGCCACCGGCCGAAGTTATCGCGGAGTACGAAAGAAAATCAGGGACGCCAGCGAAAAAAGAGCCGGCGAAACAGGGCGTTTCGTTAAATGATGTGAAAAAAAACATAGAAAGAGAATTTAAAAAAGACGCGGAAGGCCAGTTTGTAAACCTTGAAGGCGCCTTGGCGAAACTTGCGGATTTGGCTGAAAAATATGGCAATCCCGATATTGCCGAAATGTATTATTTTGACGAAGGCGAAAATAAATTTAAGTGGAAAGAGTAGTATGCCGGACGCAAAACAAATTTTAATAACTGTGAAAAAACCCGACGGAACTCTGGCCAAGGTTAGCATGGCTGAATTTAAAGCAATGCAAGGTAAAAAGGCCGAAGTTAAACATCAGCATCAAGCCCACAAGACGGCCGAGCATCATCTAAAACACCTTAAGCATGTTCATACGGTTGAGCATCGTAACGCGCGCGCGACGGATAATCCGCATCACGCTCGCCAGATAAGAAAAATGACGCGCGAAGACACGAGTTCGCCTTTGGAAGAAAAGCCGTTGCCGCCGACAAGCGAAGTTCCTGTTTTGAAAAATAAAAAACCGGTGCCAATGCGTTTGCCGACGGTTGATACGGAAGAACTGCCCGCCCTCGCCACGCCTTTTAACAGTTTTATTCATAGCCCGAATGTGATAATGGATGAGGCGCGGAAAGTCGTAACGCAATTTATTAGACAAGACGCGCGGGATGAACAGGTGTTAAAATTAAACAGCCAGCCGGTTGTTAAAAAATTCGTAAATGACATAACCGAGCCATTAGCCGAAGAGTTCGGACCCGTTGAAGAAATAAAAAGCGCGACTTTGACCGATTTTCGGAGATTATCCGACAAACCCGAAGAGGCCGCGCGCAGATTGAAACAGAAAATGTTCAATTTGCAGGATGAATCATTCGTGCTTTACCTTGAAGCGCTTTCAGCGTACAGATCGTCGTCGCTATATTTGGAATATATGCAGGTTGTCTGCGAGGCTTTGGCCAATAGAAAAAGTTTGGCGATTCAGGCCGGAGAAAAAAACGGAATTAAATTGGAGGAAATTTCGGCTTTAATAGAAATGGAGAAAGAACTATAAAATTGTATGGATCAGTTCGTAGTGCCGCAATTTATTGATGTGGAAGATAAAATATTCGGACCTATCACGACCCGGCAGTTTATTATTTTAATCAGCGGCGGTTTAATGATTTTTATCGCGTTTAAATTGACCGACATGGCTTTATTTATTTTTTTGCTCGCGATAATCGGCGGGCTCACGCTTGTTTTGGCCTTTGTCAGAATCAACGGTCAGCCGTTTCATTATTTTTTATTGAATCTCGTGCAGACGGTCAAGCGGCCGAGCCGAAGGGTCTGGATAAAAAGATTCAGCAATAATGATTTGAAAGAATTCGCGCTTCTTGCGAAGGTAGAAGTGGTTGAGCCTGTTCAAGAAATTCGCAGAATGTCGTATAATAGGATACGCGACTTATCTTTAATCGTTAATACCGGCGGTTATTACGGCGGAGGCGAACAAAAATAGTATATGCCTAAAAAGAAAATTTCTTTGCCAAGCACGCAACAGCATTTGCCCTTCGCGGAGATTAAGTCAGATACGGTTGTGATGAAAGACGGGACGCTTAGAGCCGTGCTGATGGTTTCCAGCATTAATTTTGCGTTAAAAAATGAAGACGAGCAAAACGCGATAGTGTCTTCGTATGTTTCGTTTTTAAACGGTTTGGATTTCCCGTTGCAGATAGTAATTCAATCCAGACAGTTATATATCAAACCATATCTGGAAAATCTAGTAAAAAAGGAAAGGGAACAGCCGAACGAACTGTTGAGAGCGCAAATCGCGGACTACAGATCATTTGTCGCCGAGCTTGTAAGCATGGGAAAAATAATGAGCAAGCAGTTTTATGTGGTTGTTCCGTATGACCCGCTGTCAA
>JBBTQE010000009.1:0-10689 GCA_038065775.1 Patescibacteria group bacterium | reverse complement strand
AGATTGTATTTCCCTGGCAAATTTACTACCCTTGGCATCCACTAAACGATACCGGCCATCCGGCATTATCACTACATCAAATTCTGCAATTTTTGTGTCGCCTAAATCATCTACTTCCATTTTAATTTTTTTACCCGTCTCAAAAAATCCATCTTCCAAAACGCGTTTTTCCTCCAAAAAAGCTCGATCCATAAAAACAACCTCGCCTAACGCCTTTTGCATGTCTTTAAAAATACTTACAGCCTCATTGATGTTTGGCTGTCTGCCATTTTGCGAAATTTTAAAATCCAATAAAATTTTTTCCGCGATAAAATAAGCTCCCTCGTGCCGCTGTTTTCTTTCCGGCTGTCTGTTGTCATTTTCAACCCCAGGCTTTGGCATTCCTTCGCCTCTCTTTGTTCTTCCCTTAATTTCACCGCTTACTGCCCGCATTTCTCTATAATTGGGAGGAAATATTTCTGCGTTAACCATAAAATTAAAAATTATTTTTCTTTACCATTTTCTTTTTCCAAATAATGCTCATACAAGTCTTTGCGTAATTCCAAAATTTTTAGCGCCCGTTCCAAAATGTTCTTTTCTACATAAAGTTTATTGCGATGGTCAATATAATTAACGACCTCGCCAAATTCTCCTCTTAGCATCCCCTTTATATCTTTCGCCGCCATAGCAACTTGAGACAGGTCCTCATCAGATTTAATCTCTCTCTGTTGTTTTCTTTCCATGACAAGCGTCTTTACCCGAAATAAAAATAGCGCTTCATGCGGATGTATTAAATTTTGAAGCTGCGCTATAGTTTTTCTATACTGTTCTATTTTAGCCGCCATTTCCGGCCTGTCAATTTCCAAAATCGCCATTACTCTTCTCAAATTTTCATCTATTAAACCGCGCCTTTTTTCTTTTAAATCTAAAATTTGCTGCCTTAGACTAACCATGTGTTTATCGCCGGCATCAATTCTCTTTTTTACCACCTCTGAAGAAATTACGATTTTTCCTTGTTTTACAATCTCTTTGCCCCGTTTCGCCAAAATTTTACTCGTCGTCTTTTCATCTTCTGAAATAGATTCTTCTAGAGAATGCAAATTTCTATTTATTATGCCAATCCTTCGCTCATTATCATGAAAATCTTTGTCAAAATACGGCAAAGACGGATCCATGCCCTTGTTTTTTTCAATTAAGCTACCGATATCCGCCTTTATTTCTAGCTCCTTGGGATCCAAAATTTCCCCAGCAATATGCTCCGGCTTTTCGTCGGTTGCCCCTAGATATTCCGCCACTCCTCCAGTTTCAATTGTGTTTCTCATAAATTTTAATTTTATTTTATACCAATACAGCCAAAAAGGCAACTACAAATCCTCAATACTGCGAAGAAAACTGCCGGGCTTAACGCGCAGAGGTTTGTCTTCACTCTCATAGCTTACCTCATCTTCATTATTTAAAACAAGTCCCGTGGAATTTAACAGCGAATGATCGTCCAACAAATCAGAATTGATTTCACCTAAAAACACGCTCGGGCCGGACATGGCGTCGCCCCAAGCCGCGCGATTATTGACCATCGGATACGTTAAAAAAAGATGATTTTTCGCGCGCGTGACAGCCACATAAAATAACCGCCTTTCTTCTTCCAAACCCCCATCTTCTTTCAGCGCGCGGTCGTTTGGAAACGCTCCGCTGGCCATATTGATAACAAATACCGCCTTCCATTCCAAACCTTTTGCCTGATGCACGGTGGACAAAACAATCTGGCCTTTTTTCTCATCGTCATTCAGCTTGCTGAACGATTCTTGCAAAGCCGCGTCAGCCAAAAACTTCTCAAGATCGTCAAATTTCTTGGCAAAAAATTTTAATTGCTGTATATCCTCAATTCTGTCTTTGCTGTCAATATATTCGGATTCCAAATATTCCCGATAAGGCGAAGCAAGCACGGCGTCAATGAGCGCCAAAGGAGAACGCGGCGCTTCCAGCAACATTTCCCAAACGCGCGCGAAGTTGTGCCAGCCGGCTTTGGCCTTGTCTCCCAAAGTTGAATAGCCGACATCTTTAACTTCCTCAATATTTTTCAAATCTTTTATCGCTTCAATTAATTTACCGGCCGCAACCGGCCCGATTCCTTCTTCGCGGGTAAGCACGCGCATCCAGGCGGCCATATCGGCGATATTATTTAACACGCGCAAATACGCCAGCACGTCTTTGATGTGCTTGCGTTCAAAAAATCTTAAACCCCCGCGATAATCATAACGGATGCCTGATTTGACAAGCTCCATTTCCACCATTTGCGAATGATGCGCCGCGCGAAACAAAACCGCGATTTCGTGTTCGGGAATTCCTGAATCAATCAATTGAAAAACTTTATTCGCCACAAACTCCGCTTCAGTCTGCTGATCCATATGCGGAACCAACGACGGCTTTGCTCCATTGCCCGACATTGATATTAGTTTCTTTTTATACTGGCGCGCGTTGTTGGCGATTACGTCATTGGCGACTTTCAAAATGTCTTCGCTGGAGCGATAATTCGTTTCCAGCTTGAAAATTTTCGCTCCCTTGTAGTCTTTTTCAAAATTCAAAATATTGGAAATGTCCGCCGCGCGAAAAGAATAGATGCTCTGCGCGTCATCGCCCACCACCAGCACATTATTATGCTTTTTGGATAATTTTTTTATAATTGACGCCTGAATTTTATTCGTGTCCTGATACTCATCAACCAAAATGTAGTGAAACTGTTCTGACAGTTTGTCCTGAATTTCCGGTTTGTTTAAAAGCAATAAAAAATTTACCAACAAATCGTCAAAGTCCATCACATTCGCCTCTTTTTTCCTTTGCGCGTAGCTGTTGGCGATGCCTTCAATCACACCGCTCAAAAATAACCACTGATCAAATTTGGCCTCAAGCGCGTCGGCGATTGATATTTCCGCGTTGCGCGCGTAGCTGATTATCGCCTGCAAAATTCTGGATGAAGGAAACTTTTTTCCTTCGGCTTTAAAATCTTTTGAGCATAATTTAATAATCGCCTCGCTGTCGTCGCTGTCTAAAATTGAAAAATTATTTTGATACCCGAGCTTTCCCGCGTATATTTTTAAAATTCTTACGGCAACGCTGTGAAAAGTTCCCGCCCATGGCAAACGCTCGGCGCGTCCGGTTAGTTTTTTCACCCTTTCATTCATTTCCTGCGCCGCTTTGTTTGTAAAAGTTACCAATAAAATATTTTCCGGTTTGATTCCCTGCTCCAAAAGATGCGCCACGCGATAAGTTATCACGCGCGTCTTGCCGCTTCCAGCCCCAGCAAGAACTAAGCACGGCCCTTCGCCGTGCTTCACCACCTCCGATTGTTCGTGGTTTAACTCCTTGTCGCAATCAATCATAGTTTGTTTCCCCCCAGCCTCCTTTTGATGCCGTTCACCACACCTTCAGGGCCGCCGGTGAAGATTTGCTCTGTAGCCGCCGCCCCGTGAATTCGGAATTTCGACAACTACCCTGTAGTTCTTCCCCTCCCGCCTAAAGTGTGCCGGCTTCGCGCCGTTGATCTCGCGCAAAACAGCACAAATCTGATCGCGCAAGACCTTCGCGCCGCTCGAGAGCGTCAGGTTGACGGAAAGGCCGTTACGAAGCAACGGCTTTTCCTTGCTGGCGCCACCATTTTGCTTGGCCGCGCGCTTCTCTTCAGCTTCTCGAGCCGCTCTCTGATCCGCCTCGAGCTCCTTCTTTCCACTCTCGGTAAGCGCCCCATCGGGACCAATCAGACCCTCGCTGATCGCCTGTTCGTACAGATGATCGCCGGGCTTGCCAAGCCAGCGTTCCACTATCGACTTTTCACCATTGCCCATGGGTTTCCCCTTTTCAATTTGATACATATTAACACACCTTGATTAAAAATTCAAAACAAGTTATAATCAGCGAAAATATAAAGCCAAATATGACATTTTTCAATCTTATCCACAAAGAAAAAAACAGCAAAGCCAGGGCTGGCGTAATCCACACGGATCACGGCGATATTGAAACGCCGATGTTTATGCCGGTTGGCACGCAGGCATCGGTAAAAACTCTTGATCAAAATGATTTGGAAAATATTGGCGCGCAAATTATTTTAGGAAACACATATCACTTGCATCTGCGACCGAACGAAAATTTAATAGACAGCGTCGGCGGACTGCATAAATTTATGAACTGGGACAAGCCGATTCTGACCGATAGCGGTGGATTCCAAGTTTTCAGTCTGGGTTTGCAAAAAGAAAAAAAAGAGCGACTGAACAGCGACAGCGACCAGGGCCAACTTGTCGCGATTGACGACGATGGCGTAACTTTCAAATCACATCTTGATGGAAGCTCGCACCGATTCACTCCCGAGTCCTCCATTAAAATCCAGCAAAAACTCGGGGCGGATATTATTATGGCTTTTGACGAATGCGCTCCGGACGGCATTGATGAAAAATACACGCGCGAAGCAATGGAAAGAACGCACAAATGGGCCGAGCGTTCTTTGGCCGCGCACAAAAAAGATTCAAAAAAACACGGCTACCAACAATTTTTATTCGGAATTATTCAGGGTTCAAACCACAAACATCTGCGAGAAGAAAGCGCGCGAAAAATTTCTTCATTGGATTTTGACGGGGTCGCCATTGGCGGCGAATCAGTTGGTTATAACATGGAGGCCACAAAAGAAATTCTGGATTGGGTTAATCCAATTATTCCGGAAGTCAAACCGCGCTATGCGATGGGCATCGGCCTGTCGCCCTCCGATCTGCTGATTGCGATTGAGCACGGCGTGGATATATTTGATTGCGTGGCTCCGACCCGGCTGGCTCGGCATGGCATGCTTTTTGTCAGTCCAAAAGAAGACAAAAAAATGCGAATAAATATTACAAATTCAAAATTTGAAAAAGATTTGAGGCCGATTGACGCCGATTGCCAATGCGCGACCTGCAAAAATTACACCCGCGCCTATTTACGCCACCTCTTTAACGCGCAAGAAATCTCGGCCATGCGCTTGGCAAGCATCCACAATCTATACTTTATGATTGATTTGACGAAACAGGCGCGCAAAGCGATTCTGGAAGACAAATTTTCAGAATTCAAAACAAATTGGTAAACCTCTTGTGTTTTATCAGATTTGGGGCTAAAATATTCTTATATAAATTTACATTTTATATGAGCGACAGAGAAGGTGCGGAAGAAATAGATCCAAAAAAAATCGATAAAAAATACACTGACCTGTTAGATTTGTGGTTCGCCGATAGACAAAAATTTTTTGCCGGTTTGCAAAAAAATTATCATTTAATCAACAAGGCTGAAAAAGCTACATCATTCTTGAAAAGCCTAACTGAAAAAGGAAAAAAGGCTGTAAAAGAAATGAAAAAAGAGGCCGACCTCTATAAAAACATCATCAAACTACTGGCTTTGTGGCTCAATGATAAAGAAAAAATCCTTGCCAACATACCAAAGTATTACCCTTTAATCAGCGTGGCCGAAGAAAAGGTTCAATACCTAAATGAACGGCAAAAAGAAATCCTGGAAGAGATAAGGCAAGCGGCGAACCTCCATTTTGGGGCAACGGAACTACCTCAGAGCGCGCCAGATGATACGGAAGGCGCGTATGATGGTGGAATAACAATTGAAGAGGAAGTAGATCTTGAAGACGGAGAAAATCCTAAAGGTGAGGATATGGAAATTGATGATGCGGGTTCTGTAATAGAAGGACCTGGAGAGGATATTGATTTTGATGAAATCCCGAAAAGTCCAAGCCCGGACGATAAAAGACATGGTGTAATAAAACTTAAAGATAAACCTCCGAGTTTTGTTGTCAAAAAATCTACAACCCAAAAAAAATAATTTATGCGAAGAATATTTTCAGGCATACAGCCCACCAACAATTTACATATCGGAAATCACCTGGGCGCGATTAAAAACTGGGTTAATTTGCAAAACAAATATGACAATTTTTTTTGTATAGTGGATCTTCACGCCATCACGGTCAAACAAGATCCTGAAAAATTGCAAAAAAATATTTTAAACACAGCCAAAACATACATTGCCTTGGGTATTGACCCGAACAAGTCCACAATTTTTGTACAGTCACATATAAAAGAACATGCCGAACTGGCCTGGATCTTAAATACTATCGCAAAAATTTCCGAATTGGAACGGATGACTCAATTTAAAGACAAGGCCAGACAGCATAAAGAAAATATAAACATGGGATTATTCGGCTACCCAGTGCTGATGGCCGCGGATATTTTGCTTTACGACACAGAGGTTGTGCCGGTTGGCGAAGATCAGGCGCAGCATGTGGAATTAGCGAGGGTTTTGGCGCGCAGATTTAATTCCACTTTTGGCGAAACATTTGTTGAGCCGGAAGCATTGATAAAAAAAGAGGGCTGCCGCATAATGGGCCTTGATGACCCGAGCAAAAAAATGAGCAAAAGCGCGGCCAGCCCAAACAGTTACATCGCCTTGCTTGATTCTCCCGAAGTCGCGGCAAAAAAAATCAGCCGCGCGGTTACGGATTCCGGAACGGAAATAAAATCAGGCGCCGACAAACCGGCCCTTACCAACCTGCTTACTATATACTCATTATTTTCCGGACAATCCGTAAAAGAACTGGAAAAAGAATACTCCGGAAAAAATTATGCCGCGTTCAAAAAAGGCCTGGCCGAAGTTGTGATAAAATTCCTGTCGGGTTTCCAAACAAAATTCAAAGCCATAGACGATGATAAAATAAAATCCATTCTGGAAGCTGGCGCGGAAAAAGCGCGAACTCTGGCAGAGAAAAAAATGGAAGTGGTGAAAAATAAAATGGGATTAATTTAACTTTCGTCATCCTGAATTCATTTCAGGATCTATCGAAAGATGCTGAAACAAGTTCAGCATGACAACGCAAAAAACTATGGAAAACGAAGCCCAGCCAACATCAAAAAGCAAAACAATAAAAAGCATATATTTTTATTTAGTTTCTTTTGTCGCGCTGATGATGGTGGTCTTTTCAACGGCGGATATTATTAATATAGTTCTAAAAACATGGGTATTCACCAAAGCCGACGCTGATTATTACGCGCCCTATTTGTCTTGCGATTCGCTAAAAACAGCGCCAGTTCCGGAAAACAGAAAAACGGCTCCGGTTATGAGCGCGGAAGAATGCGCGAGACAAAATGAGATTTCCAGAAAAAGCCAAGACGACAGCAGGGCCGCTCAAAAGCAAAGAGATGTTGTCCGCGATATTTCCATGATCGTGGTCGGCATCCCACTATTCATGATTCACTGGAGAATCGTGAGAAGAAAAGACGAAAACTTATAATCACTTACAATCACAAAAAAGACCTCCGATTCGGAGGTCTTTTTTATTTATTATATTTTTTTCAAAATATCTGATAATTTTTCCAGCCGCGCTTCGCTTTCACTTCGCTCTTTTACTTCCACGGATTTTTGTTCTAAAGTTTTTTTGGATACAAGCAACCTGGTCGGAATGCCGATCAAATCAGCGTCGGCGAGCTTCTCTCCGGCGCTTGCCTCTCGGTCATCATACAAAACTTCCGCGCCACGCTCTGTTAATTTTTCGTATAACTTTTCCGCTTCTTTTTTTACATTTTCATCCGCGCCTAAAACCACCAAATGAATTTGAAACGGCGCGACCGATTTCGGCCAAATAATTCCTTTGGCATCGTTAAAAACTTCAACCAGAGCGCCCATTAACCGCGACGGCCCCATCCCATAGCACCCCATCTGAACCGGCGGGGCTTTTCCTTCTTTATCCGTATATACAAAACCAAACGGGTTTGAATATTTAATTCCCAATTTAAAAATATTGCCAACCTCAACCGAGTTCCTCTCTTCCAATTCATTATTTCCGCATTCCGGACAGGCATTTTTTAAGTCATTGATAATTTCTTTGTTCACCGCCACCTCGCATTTTTTGCAAAAATAAATCGTGTCCTCTCCAACCTCGGCAAATGTCTGGAACTCGTGCGAGTATTGGCTAAATGTTCCGCCCGAAGCGTAAGTTAAAACTGTCCGGTCGCCAATCCCCAACCGTTCATAGACCTTAAAATATGCTTCCTTGACTTTTTCATAATATCCATCCAAGTCATCCGTGGACGCGTGAAAAGAATACATGTCTTTCATGTTAAACTCGCGCCCGCGGAGCAGGCCGGACTTGGCTCGCGGCTCATTGCGAAATTTATTTTGTATTTGATAAACTGATACCGGCAAATCGCGGTATGAAAAAGTATATTTTTGAACCAAAGGAGTTACGACCTCTTCGTGCGTGGGATTAAGAACCAATTTTGTTCCGCCCTCGCCTTCTGTTTTAAATAAAATATCCATCTGGCTTCTGCCGGTGGCAACATAACTTTCTTCCTGTGTTAACGCCGGCATTAAAATTTCATTTCCGCCCACCGCGTTCATTTCCTCGCGGATTATATTTTGAATTTTTGTAAGCACGCGCAGGCCGAGCGGGAGGTAATTATAAACACCAGCCATTTGCTTGGCGATAAATCCGCCCCTGGTCAGAAGCTGGGCGTTTATGCTCTCAGCATCCGCCGCGATGGTTTTGCTGGTTTTACCAAAAAATTGAGAATATTTCATATTGTCATCCTGAATTTGTTTCAGGATCTGATACATAAATTATGGGTTAATTCTAGCACGCGAACCGTGGTTTTGCAACTTAAAAAGCGGCTTGTTAGGCCGCTTCAAATTTATGGCAACTCCACTACTCTACGTTTATTGTAAGAATTAAACATGAAAATCAGCGCGAAGAAAACAATAATCCAAAGCCAGTAATGCGGGGAGTAAATTTTAATGACATCAAACGCGCCAACCCACTGCACTGTAATAGACCCCTGAATCGTTTCCACATTGTCCACGAGAGCCTGATCTTGCTTTGCCAAATGGGTCAGGCGCGACTGGGCATCCTTAATTCTTGCTTCTGTATATTTCTTTTGGGAATTATAACCATAATTTTTATCTGAAATTTGTTTTTGAAGCGACCACTGCCTGTTATTAAGTTGAGAAATAGCGGCGACAATTTCTTTGAGCCGCGCGGTGTCAGTGGTTACTTCGCTTTGCAAATTTTTGATAGAACTCAATGCTGAATTTAATTGCCTCTGCAAGCTGGAAATCTCGGCATTGTGCCGACTCGTTAAATCCGCGAGTTCTTTTTGCAAAGCAACAAGCGATTCATTCGTAGCTTCGACTGACTGTTCAATCGCGACTTTCTGCGGAAGCAAATTTTGCATGCTGAAATCTTCTTTAAAGAACCGTGAGGGCGCCAAAGTTTTTAGTTCGTCTTTAAATGTTTCAAAAGAAGATTTTGGAACCACGAAAACAATATATCCGGATTTCTCATGAACTGAAAAGCTATCTACGCGCCCACCATATCCTTTAATAATTGTTCTGACGCGCGCGCTAAGTTCGCCGACCTCGCGCGTTTTAATGGTTGAATGATAATCATATTTCAAGAATTCGCGGGCATCTTTTATTGGAGATGATTGCGGAACATAAATCATGCCGGGCATGTTATCAGATTCTTTTTTGTAGATTGGCGCCGAAGCTGAAATGCCCATTCTACTCTCGGAACTAATGTCAGTTGCGGCAAGATAGGAGCTGTCTTCCAAACTATAAGATAGCTGTTCGCTATCAAACGCCGGCTTTGATATGAACAAATCTTTGCTAAAAATTATCACCAGAATCGCCACAGCCCCAAATGATAACGCGAACAAATATTTTCTCGGCCGTGCAAATGAAGACTTGAAATTGGGCTGTTTTAATATTGCCTGAAAAATATCATTCATCAGCCGTTCATTGTTCGGAGGAATTAAATATTGTCTTATCCCCCATCTCTGAAACTCATTTTTTAAACTATTCTGGAAGTTCATATTATTTTCTTAAAATAGCGCGCGCATGCGACAAAGCGCGATGAACGCGTACGCGAGCCGCTATAATAGATACGCCAATAACGCTCGCGATTTCTTTAAAAGATAATTCACACAGGAATCGCAGTCTCAATATTTCTCGCTCATCTTCGGACAACCCGGCAAAAGCGGTTTCAATCATCAGATTATTTCCACTGTCAGATTCATGAACATTTTTTTGTAATGAATCAATATCATCTGTCGGAACTTCTTTGACGCCATTCCTCCAATGCTGGCGGCACTCATTTTTGGCAATGGCGAACAACCATGCGCTAAACCGAACGCCTCTGGCGCGGAATCGGGAAAGCGATGAGATGGCTTTTAGCCAGGTCTCCTGCAGAATGTCCTCGGCAAGATTTTTTTCCCGAAGGACATTGACCAAATAGCCAAATAACTTCGGGGTTATGTTGTCCCACAGCAAGGTAAATGCCTCGCGCTCTCCGGATTGAGCGCGGGCAACTAAACCAAGCTCCTCTTTAATTTCCATATATGCCAATTAATTAGCTCACATAATGTAAATGCAAAACCGACCCGAAATGTTACATTTTAAAACAGCAACAGCCTACCATCAGCTCCGATATTTGACAATTCGCCCTTTTTGGCGTAGGATTTCACTATATATGTATACGAATCTGAACGACAATAATAACAATAACAATCCGTAAGCAACGGGCGAGTTTTTTATCAAAAAAAGCTCTCCCGCAAGGAGAGTTTTAAAATTCCGGGGTAGTTGAGCGGTACAACGCCACGCTGTTAACGTGGATTTCGCTGGTTCGACCCCAGCCCCCGGAGCCAA
>JBBTQE010000008.1:0-2139 GCA_038065775.1 Patescibacteria group bacterium | reverse complement strand
GCTGTAGTATGCCACAAAAAGCACTTTTCAGCCCCACCAAAAGTTCCATTAACTCAATAATAACCTAAAAAATTTCTCCTTCGCATAGACGTAGTGTCATCCTGAACGCAGAGAAGGATCTCTATCGGTATCGCTTTGGCCAACTGAACCGAGATTCTTCGCTTTGCTCAGAATGACAATTGCCGAAACTCGCTATAAGTTCACCGTAAATAATTATACCACAAAATTGAGAGAATTTATATTTTACGGGCAGTGGGCTGTGTATTAATTTTTGATCTCAGTAAAAGGGAAAGAATCAATCATGGCTTTAATAGCATCATCTTCAATTTTTCGCGAGTAATATATCTGGTTCATCTCTATTTCTTTTTGAGTGCCGATCACCATCCAGTTATTTTTAATACTGGCTTTGGTGAGTTGCTTGCGGATTTCTTTTTGTTGGATGTAGCCCACGATTTCCTTCAAATCCAACTGATACTTTTCTAAAATGAGAAATAAATCATAAAAGTCGCGGTACCGAGTGCGATCACTTGTGGCCCGTATTTTCTCGGCGCAGATTTCCTTAATGTCCATGACTTGCACTTCAAAATCCACACGCCAGACATTGTTGTATTTTAGAGTTTGGGGAGGGAGGATTACATTTTGCAAAAAATCTATTTCAACTTTCAAAGAATTGGGCTGAATCAAGGGTCCGGTGTATTGCAATTTTTCAATTTTTACAGTCGCACCAGACAGATAATCTTTTTTAATACTCAAAAAATCTATGCCATTAAAAATATTTTGCACTTCATCCAAACCCACGGGTTTCTGATTGGCAGAAAAATCCAGATCTTCGGAAAAACGGTATTGTTCCAAATAGGTGTGGTGCAAAGCCGTACCGCCTTTGAAGATGAGTGTGTCTTTGAGAGCGGACTGAGTGATAATTTGGAGAACAAGTGTAAGAAAGTAATCCTTTTCGGCAATATGCAGAGGGTATTTTAGAGTTTTACGGTTGATAATCTCCAGTTGTTGACGGGTGATCACAAGTAATTTGATTAAGAAGATTTTTGATTGTATTGATCAAAGTATTCGTCGTAATAGAGCCGCCACTTGGCATTGAATTTTTTGTCGCCAGCAAGCATCCAGTGGGTGCCGTGTTTGTGTTTTACAAGTTCGTATAATTTACTGGAATCAATACTAAGGAAATCAAATATAAGACCAAGTATTTTTATGGTCGTGCCGGAGAATTTGGAGAGATATTTATTAAAGTGATTGAAATCCAAATCCTGTTTATGGTTGATTATTTTTTCAATCACCACATCGATTGTTAATTTGCTTCTGCGAAAATTCACCATGTCAATCAGGGCTTTCTCGGCAGTCGCAATCCGCGCTACTTTATTTTCCACCCGCGCTTCTTCAAATCCAAAATACAAACTCTCTTTTGTTTTTACAAAGCTGTATTCCATGTTATTGAGCTTCACGGCTTTGTACATTTTCAAACTGACGGAAATGGTTTTATTCATAAGTTGATCAAACATGTTGTGATACTGCAAAGCCGACTCAAACGAGACGTACGAATCTTTGACCAACAAATTGGCCACCAAGTAGGGTGAGATAGACAAAAAGCCGCGACCGGTTAATTCGGAAATCGCGTAAAGGCCGCGCTTAATGCGAATGAGCCAGCCGTTTTTATTGAGTTTGGTAATTAAATTTTTGGCCTGTTTATAGTCCCAATTATTTTTGGCAACCTCAACAATGTTGTCAGAAGTGACGATCAGGCCGTATTTGCCAATAAGATTTTCCAATAATTCGCTTTGTTTAGCGGAGAGTATGGTTTGTTTCATAAACGAAATGAGTGAGTGAAATAGCCAAAATTATTTGGTTTTTTTCGAGCGAATGCGTTTATATGTTTTAAATATAGCGGGTAAGTCATAAGGTTTAATGACTTTATGTATACATTTTAAACTATAATGGCGACTTAATCTAGAGAGAAAGTGGATAACTCCTTTTGCGAATTAATAAAAATAAGTTATTTAAACACGAAATTACAAAAATCCGGCCAAAAGATGAACGGATGGTCACATATTTAGGACAGTCGGTCAACTTAAATCCCAATCTGTTTCGTCCACCCAAACACGGATTCAAAGTTCTTGATGATAATAT
>JBBTQE010000007.1:0-9200 GCA_038065775.1 Patescibacteria group bacterium | reverse complement strand
TGCATTCAATAATCAGAAAAGGTGCTGAAGTTGATGTAAATGAAATTAGCAAATTATTTTTGTAATTTGAGCGATTGATATTTTTTGAGCGGGTTATGCTCGCCACAGCGAGCATCCCCGAGTCCTGGCGGGCGAGGAAAGTGAAAAAATTATCAATCGCAAAATTTTATGAACAAAACGATATCATCTCAAATCATTAAAGATAACGGCTATTGGAAATACAAGCATGATAAATACGTTTTGCCTAGCGGCCGCGAATGTGATTATTTTTATGGTGAAACCACCGGCAACTCAATTATCATTCCTGTTTTAGATGATGGAAATTTGCTTCTTGTCAGACAGCACAGGTATTTGCGTTCAAAACCAAGCGTTGAGTTTCCTGGCGGCGCGATTGACGAAGGCGAAACGCCTCTTGAGGCGGCAAAAAGAGAATTGCTTGAGGAAACTGGTTTTAGCTCAACAAATCTTATAATGATTGGGACTTTTGAGCCAAATGTCGGATTATTTCGCGACGAGTCGCATATTTTTATCGCGAATGAACTTACAAAATCAAAAGAAATGTCGCCTGACGAATCGGAGTCTCTTGAAATTCTTTCACGCCGGCCGGATGAATTTGATGAGATGGCCAAACATGGTGAAATTTGGGATGGACAGATGCTCGCGGCTTGGGCAATCGCAAGAGATAATTTGTTTAAATAAAGTATGTCAGCGAATGGCCAGGTAAAAATCGCATGGCATGGCAAACACTTCGGCGAGGAGCCGCCGCTTGTTGGTGAACCAAACCAGGGGGCTGGAGCGATTTTTTTCAGCGGTTGTAATTTACGCTGCGTTTTCTGCCAGAATTATCAAATTTCGCAAGGAGACGTTGGAAAAAATGTTTATGTTGGTGATTTGGCAAAAATAATGTTGGATTTGCAAAAGAGCGGCGCGATAAATATAGATTTGGTCACTCCGACCATTTGGTGGCGGCAAATTAAAGAAGCCATTTTTTTAGCAAAGCGCGCAGGGCTTAAAATTCCAATTGTTTGGAATTCAAACGCATATGAAAGTTCTTCAATTATCAAAGAAATGAATGGTCTGGTTGATATTTATTTGCCGGATTTTAAATATGCCGATGATGAGCTGGCTTTAAAATATTCATCCGTTCCAAATTATTTGAAAATTTCAAAACAATGCATCGCCGAGATGCTTAAGCAAGTAGGTCATTTGCAGATTGAAAATGGTTTGTGCAAGAAAGGTTTAATCGTAAGACATCTTATCCTTCCGAATAATATTGAAAATAGCCTAAGAGTTTTGGCCGTTCTAACGAGTATTGATAAAAATATTCACATCAGTCTGATGAACCAATATCATCCGATGCATGAGGCAAAAAAATTCTCGGAATTGAATCGGCCTCTTAATAGAAATGAATTTGAAAAAGTGTACAATCGTTTGCTTGAATTGGGATTTGAGAATGGCTGGGTACAAGAGGAAGAGAGCTCGGAGTGTTATCTCCCAAATTTTGCAAAACAAAAGCCGTTTAATATTTAGTTAAAAAAATGAACGCACCGCGCCTTAAAAAAATTACGTTATCCTTTGCAACATTTTTTATCATTTTAATTTTATATTTATTAGATGACGCAAGCACGCAAAGCTCGCCTCCCGATTCTTTGGCGCCACCATCAGTGTCGCGGGTTTTGGTAACGCGCATAATTGATGGCGACACCATTGAATTAGAAACAGGGGATAAGGTAAGATATATAGGCGTCAATACGCCAGAGTCGGTAGATCCTCGGCGTGAAGTGCAATGTTTTGGCATAGAAGCTTCGGTATATAACAAAAATTTGGTTTTGAACAAAAAAGTCAGGTTGGAAAAAGATATTTCCGAAACTGATAAATTTGGGCGTTTATTGAGGTATATTTATTTGGAAGATGGAACTTTCATAAATTTAAAACTTATAAATGATGGTTATGGGTACGCGAGCGCCTATCCGCCGGATGTGGCGCATAGCGAAGAATTTGTTGATGCGCAAAGGCAAGCGAGAGAAAATGGCCTTGGTTTATGGTCGGCTTGTGAAAAGAGCTGAATCTAAATATATTTTTAAATATTAATTATAAGCATATGCAAAGAAGAGAGCATTTTAGCATGGAAGAGGCCAAAACAATCGGCGAGCAACTGGGAATAGACTGGAGCAAATTTGATGTTCATCAATTTTGGATGGGTCTTGAAGTTGAGCTTGAACATGGCGCTGTCAGTCCGAGCACCAATGTAACAGACGACGATCCGGTTTTAACCGGAAAAATCGCGTTGGCGCACCTGAATGAGTTTTCAGATTATTATGACAGGTTGGAGGAAATGGAAGAAAAAGCGGAAAAATTTTGGAATAAATAATTAAGGTAGGCACTTTTGGTATTTTTGTTTTTTGGTGTATAATAATGCCATGGCCGAAGAAGCGATCAAGCAAGATAAAGAGATAAAAATTGATAAAGAAGTCAATTTTTTTGGCGTAACCAATTTTAGAAATCAAAATAAAAAATTTGGAATAAAGCTTGATGACAGAAGAAGGCACATGTATGTGATCGGAAAAACCGGCATGGGGAAAACTACATTGTTGGAGAACATGGTTTTAAATGATATTTACGCAGGGCATGGCGTTGGGCTGGTGGATCCGCACGGAGATTTTGCCGAAAAAATCATCAACTATATACCTCCAAATAGAATTAACGATGTTGTGTATTTTAATCCGGCCGATATTGATTTTCCGATCGGTTTTAATATTCTGGAAACGATTAACCCAAGATACAGACATCTCGTTGCTTCCGGTTTGATGGGAGTGTTTAAGAAAATTTGGCCTGATGTCTGGAGTTCGCGCATGGAATATATTTTAAACAACACTCTGCTTGCTTTGTTGGAATATCCAAATACAACGCTTCTTGGAATCAATAGGCTTTTAGCAGATGATGTGTACAGAAGAAGAGTGGTCAGAAGTTTAAAAGATCCGGTTGTTAAAGCTTTTTGGGAAACTGAATTTGCTTCATATAACGACAGATATAAACAAGAAGCCGTCGCCCCGGTGCAAAATAAAATCGGTCAATTTTTATCAGCATCTGTAATCAGAAATATAGTGGCCCAAGTCAAATCAAGAATCAACATTCGTGAAATAATGGATGGTAAGAAGATTTTTATAATGAACCTCTCAAAAGGAAGAATAGGCGAAGACAATTCGCGATTGCTTGGCGGCATGTTAATCACAAAAATTCAATTGGCCGCAATGGAACGGGTTGATATGCCGGAAAATGAAAGAAAGGACTTCTTTTTGTATGTTGATGAGTTCCAAAATTTTGCGACTGAAAGTTTTGCCAACATCCTTTCAGAGGCCCGCAAGTATCGTCTGGGTTTAATTATGGCTCATCAATATATGGAACAGTTGGACGAGATGGTTCTCGCGGCTGTCATCGGCAACGTAGGAACGTTGGTAACATTTAGAGTTGGTTCAACGGACGCTGAAATTCTGGCAAAGGAATTGATGCCGGTTTTTATTGAAACCGATCTTGTGAATTTGGCAAAGTTTCAAACGTATCTCAAACTTATGATAGATGGCGTCGCCTCCCAGCCTTTTAGCGCCAATACTTTGCCGCCGATCGGCAGTGAGACAGAGAGCGCGGAAAAAGTAATTAAAGTTTCACGCGAAAGATACGCCGTACAACGAGAAAAAATTGAAGATAAAATAATGCGATGGAGCGGCATGGAAATTAGCGGGGAAGGAGGCGGAGATGGTGAAAGCGATGATGATGACGATGATGACGATGATGAAACGGCTGTTGGCAGTGTCAAACCTGATGTTAAAAAAGAGAGCCAGCGAAATAAATCTGCGGAAGGCCAGCCACAGAAAAAAGAAGAAGGCCATCGGGAAGAAAAAAATAAAGACAGAAAACAAAAGTTAGATATTAATTTAAGCAAACCTGTGCTCTTGACTGATCCGTCTCAAAAGGGAGTCAGCCTCTCTTCTTTGCTAACGACTGCGCAACCAAAATATTCAGACAACCAACAGCAAGCACAATCAGATCCTACAAACGAAAATTCTATTGCTAAAAACAAGAATAATGATGAGAAAAAAATTCTGCCTGACAGGGTTGTAAAATTTGACGATTTACAAATTTAATTCATTAATTTAAAGTGTATGAATTATAAAAGAGCGGCAGGGTTTGGAATTTTAATTTGGGTATTTATTTTTGTGATTATTTCGGTGTTAATGTTTTTGCCGCCGCTTATCGGGAAGGAGTTGGCGATTTTTGGTATTCTTTGGATTCTCTTAATCCCTCTTACATTGATGATCGCAAAATGGTATTTTACAAAAGAGAAGGCGACTGCGAAAAGTGGCTTATTTCTGGGTTTGATTAGTTTATTAGTTGGTATTATTCTTGATTCCATCATAACAATTCCATTATTTGTAAAATCATACTCTGCTTTTTTTGGTAATTGGATTATGTATGTTGGTTATGGTGAATTGGTGATTTTGTGCGTGTACGCAGGGGCCGAATTTGATAATTTTGGCAAGAATGATGAGGATATTGACAAAAAGTAGTTTTTTTGGTATAATCAAGTTAATAATTGGGGCATCATAGCGTAACTGTGAGTTAGTTCCCAAAACGCCAAAATGGCGGGTCGATTTTAATAGCATCTCAAATAACATTTTGGGAACAATAGAACTCAAAGTTATGGTATCATTTGGAGACAGGCAAATGTATGATGTGGATTTAACCTGCGCAAAATGCGGGGCACACATCTCTCAATTGCCTTTTCAGCCATCTGGTGATCGCCCGGTTTATTGCTCTGAATGCAATAGAGCTTTCAGACAAACTCGCGGCGATGATCGTGGCGGAAGACCAGCATCTAGGGGTCCAAGACAAATGTTCAGCGTAGATTTAAAATGCGCTGGATGTGGAGCCCAGATCAGCGAATTGCCATTCCAGCCATCTGGCGACAAGCCGGTGTATTGCAGAGACTGCATGCAGGCAAGAAAGAATGGTTAAAATCATTTATAAAAGGCACTCCGAAAGGAGTGCTTTTTAGTTCTTGAATTTTATCCAAAATTTTGGTATATTTAATTATCGTTGTCAGCTTCAGCGAAATGCCTTCGGCACACGCGTAAGCCTGCTCCTGCGGCAGGCTTCGCTCTCTCTCGCCTCGCCGTTCCGATTTCGTCGGAAGTCCAAGCCGGCTCGGCTGCGAGGGGCGCCTCAGACATATCGCTGAAGCTGGTCATAAATTTATGTCAAAACACAAAACAAAAATTTTAGTCGCCATGTCAGGCGGGGTGGATTCGTCCGTTGCCGCCGCTCTTTTGGTTGCAAAAAAATATGATGTGACTGGCGCTTTCATGGTGAATTATGACGAACCAACGGCTGGCGGCGAAAGTTGTTGGACGACCGACTACAGAGACGCCGTTCGTGTCGCGGCGAAACTCGGAATTAAATTGATCCGTTTGGATTTTACAAAGGAATATAAAAAGGATGTTCTTGATTACATGTATAAAGAATACGAGGCCGGACGAACGCCCAACCCAGATGTTTTATGTAACAAATTTATTAAATTCGGCGCATGGTTAAAAAAAGCAAAAGAGCTTGGCTTTGATAAATTGGCGACCGGTCATTACGCGCGGATTAAAAATTTAAAAATGATTAGACTGTTGCAGGCAAAAGATAAGGATAAAGATCAAACATATTTTTTACATCAGCTTGCGCAGGAGCAATTGCGAGATGTTTTGTTTCCGATAGGCGAGTACAGGAAACCGCAAGTTCGAAAGTTTGCCAAGAAATTTGATTTACCAACGGCTGAAAAAGAAGAGAGTATGGGAATTTGTTTTATTGGAGAAGTTAGGATGGAAGATTTTTTGAAAGACAAAATTAAATCCAAGCCCGGCAAGATTGCAATGACAGACGGAACTGTTTTGGGCGAGCATAGGGGATTGCCATTTTATACAATCGGACAAAGGAGCGTTGGAATTAACGCGGATAAAAATTGGCCGGTTTTTGTTGTAGATAAAAACTTTGCAAAAAATGAAGTGGTTGTTGGTTTTGAAGAAGATCCTTTGCTTTATAAAAAGGAAGCCCTATTGAAAAATGTGAATTGGATTATTGGACAAACGCCTAAATTTCCGCTAAAATGTGAAGTGCGCTTACGACACAGGCAGCCGTTGCAAAAAGCGCGAATTTCTGAATTGAAATCAGAAATTTTGGTTAAATTTACAAAACCGCAACGCGCAATCACCCCCGGCCAGTTTGCGGTGTTTTATAAAAAAGGGGAGTGTTTGGGTGGTGGAGTAATATGTTAACGGCAAAAGAACTTCGTCAAAAATATCTGGAGTTTTTTAAATCAAAAGGGCACACGATTATCCCTTCTGCTTCGCTTATTCCGGAAAATGATCCGACTGTTTTGTTTACCACGGCAGGAATGCATCCGCTTGTGCCATATCTGCTCGGACAAAAACATCCGGGCGGAAAACGGGTGGCCAGCGTTCAAAAATGCGTACGCACAGGAGATATAGATGAAGTCGGCGATAGCAGACACCTTACATTTTTTGAAATGCTCGGCAACTGGTCCTTCGGCGACTATTTCAAAAAGGAAGCGATTCAGTGGAGCTGGGAATTCTTAACTTCAAAGGAATGGCTGGGTTTGAATCCGAAAAAATTGGCCGTGTCGGTTTTTGCTGGCGATGAGAATGCGTCTAAAGATGAAGAGTCGGCAGAGATTTGGAAATTGCTGGGAATGCCTGATCACAAAATCGCGTATCTTCCAAAGGCAAATAATTGGTGGTGGCCTGCCGGGCAGAGCGGCCCATGTGGACCAGATACCGAAATGTTTTATTGGACTGGAAAAACTGAATATCCACCGAAAGACAGCGATCCGGGAACCGATGAAGAAAATTGGCTGGAAATTTGGAACGATGTTTTCATGCAGTATAATAAAACAACGGATGGTAAATTTGAACCGCTCAAACAAAAAAATGTTGATACAGGCATGGGTTTGGAAAGAACCGTCGGTGTGTTAAACGGATTGGCTGACGCGTTTCAGGTGGATTCATTCTGGCCGATAATTCAAAAAATTGAAGAAATTTCCGGACGCGAATATATTGAAGACGCGCAGGTTACAAAATCAATGCGAATTATCGCAGATCATTTGCGCACCGCGACCATGATTATGGGCGACGACAGGGGAGTCGCGCCGAGCAATGTTGATCAGGGATATATTGTTCGCAGATTAATCCGCCGAGCTGTTCGTCATGGGCGTCAGCTTGGAATTAAAGAAAATTTTTGCGTAAAAATTTGTGAAGAAGTAATTAAAATTTTTGAGGAGGTTTATCCGGATTTAGTTCGCAATAAAGAATTTATTACAGTTGAAATGGCGCAGGAAGAAAGCAAGTTCAGAAATACAATCGAACAAGGATTAAAAGAATTTGAAAAACTTATAAACGGTTTCAGAATCGCTTTTGAAAAGATCGGTCAGCGCGTAACGCAAATTTCCGGCAAGCAGGCGTTCAAACTTTACGACACCTACGGCTTCCCGTTGGAAATGACGCAAGAACTTGCCAGTGAAAATGGTTTATCTGTTAATATTGATGAGTTTGAAGCGGCCTTTAAAACGCATCAGGAACTGTCCCGCTCCGGAGCCGATCAAAAATTTAAGGGTGGTTTGGCAGACACCGGGGAAATGTCCGTAAAGTATCATACCGCCACTCATTTATTGCACGCCGCGCTTCGCAAAGTTTTGGGTAATCATGTTGAACAGCGTGGAAGTAATATTACCGCCGAACGTTTGCGTTTTGATTTTTCTCATCCGGAAAAAATGACTGATGAACAAAAAAAAGCCGTGGAAGAGCTTGTGAATTATGCCATTAGAAATAATTATGAGGTTGGCTGTGAAGAAATGACAGTGGCCGAGGCAAAACAAAAAGGCGCGATTGGTTTATTTGACGATAAATATGGAGCCAAAGTAAAAGTTTACACTATTGGCGACCCGAACTGCGCCCCAGACGCGCACACAAATGCGTTAACTTTCAGTAAAGAAATTTGCGGTGGTCCTCATGCTGAACACACCGCTGAACTCGGCAAATTTAAAATCACAAAAGAAGAAGCTGTAAGTTCTGGAATTCGCAGAATCAAGGCTATTTTAGAGCAGTCTCTTGACTAATTTGATGTGATGTATTATTATATTTAAGTAATAATCTAAAAATGGCTAATAAAGATACCATAGAAGTTAGAGGAGTAATTCAGGAGTTGTTGCCAGCAACCACTTTCAAAGTTAAGCTGGAGAGCAGTCAAGTCATAATTGCTCATTTATCTGGAAAGATGCGGCTGAACAAGATAAGAATGGGCATTGGCGATCATGTTAAAGTAGAGATGACGCCCTATGACTTGACAAAAGGACGAATTACGTATAGATTTTAGTGGAGTTACAATATAATAAAAGCATCCAACCATTGCGGTGTAGTCTGAGCCCCTCATGCCATTAGCACAATGTCCGCGCATGATGAGCCTCTCGGGCGTTGATATCGCGGCAATGGTTGGTATTTTTAGTTCAGATATTCAATAAAACTAAAATAAAATATTATATGAAGGTCAGGGCATCGGTTAAAAAAATTTGCATGAAATGCAAGGTCGTACGCCGAAAGGGCAGAGTCCACGTTATTTGCAGTAATCCAAAACACAAGCAGAGGCAGGGTTAATTTAATTTAAATTTTTTATGCGAGTAGCAGGCATAAACATACCAAAAGAAAAAAGAATAGTGATCGCCTTGAATTATATTTACGGCATAGGCCCTTCTTTATCTAAAAAGATTTTGGCAAAAGCTAAAATCAGTGAAGATGTGAGAGTTAAAGATTTAACTCCGGAGCAGGAGGACAAATTAAGAGCAATTATTGAAAAAGATTATAAAACCGAGGGTGATTTAAAAAGAGAAATAATGTCAAATATTAAACGGTTGAAAGATATTAAGGCGTATCGTGGAATCAGACATATGCGACACTTGCCAGTCAGGGGTCAGAGAACAAAAACAAATTCGCGAACTGTGAGAGGCAATGCGCGCAAGACTATGGGAAGCGGCAAGAAACCATCCGGTCTGAAAACCTAATCTTTAAAATGATTCATTATGTCAGATGATCAAAAAATTGAAAACCAACAAGCCGCTCCTTCTACGGAGCAGGCAGTTGCTGTTAAGCCTA
>JBBTQE010000006.1:0-7595 GCA_038065775.1 Patescibacteria group bacterium | reverse complement strand
AGTAAAAATTGGAAAAGGAAAAGATGAAATAGAGTATAAGATTCTATATGTCGGCAAGGATGAGGACAAAAGCGATGTGGTGGCATTAGTTGGATAATTCTTAAATTAAAAACATTTTGAATATGGCAAAACAAATTCTTTATAGCGACGAGGCGCGCAGAAAATTAGTCCAAGGCGTGAATGCTTTGGCCAATGTGGTAAAAGTTACTCTTGGTCCAAAAGGCCGCAATGTTGTTTTGGATAAGGGCTATGGCGCGCCGACAATTACCAAAGACGGTGTAACTGTTGCCAAGGAAATTGAAGTGGAGGATAAATTTGAGAACGCGGGAGTGGAATTGGTAAAAGAAGTGGCCAGCAAAACAAACGAAGATGTCGGCGACGGCACAACCACCGCCACTGTTTTGGCGCAAGCAATTGTCGTCGAGGGTTTAAAAAATGTAACTGCCGGTGCGAATCCTGTCGCGTTGAAGCGAGGGATAGACAAATGCGTTGAGGCGATTGTAAAAGAGTTAAAAGAAAAAATTTCCAAGCCGGTTGAGGAAAATGAAATTGCTGATGTTGCCTCCATTTCCGCGAATGACAAAGAGATCGGTCAGAAAATCGCCGAGGCAATGAAAGATGTCGGAAAAGACGGCGTCATCACAGTTGAAGAGTCGCAGTCATTTGGTTTAAGCATTGAGACCGTTAAAGGCATGCGTTTTGACAAGGGCTATGTTTCTCCGTATATGGTAACGAATCAGGAGAGAATGGAAGCCGAATATTCCGATCCGTATATTTTAATTACTGACAAAAAGATTTCATCTGTTCACGATGTTTTGCCCTTACTTGAAAAAGTAGCGCAAAGCGGGAAAAAGGATTTGGTCATTATTGCGGACGATGTTGAAGGCGAGGCCTTGGCAACATTTGTCGTCAACAAATTGCGCGGGACATTTAATGTGCTGGCGATGAAGGCGCCGGGATTTGGCGATAGACGCAAAGAAATGTTGCAGGATATCGCGGTGTTGGTTGGCGGGCGGGTGATTACCGAAGAAGTCGGTTTGAAACTTGATGGCGCCGGACTGGATGATTTGGGTTCTGCCCGCAAGGTTATCGCTACAAAAGATAACACTACTATCGTAGAAGGCAAAGGAAATGAAAAAGATGTTAAAGATCGCGTGGCGCAAATTAAGAAATTCATTGAACAGTCAGATAGTGAGTTTGACAAAGAAAAACTTCAGGAACGTTTGGCCAAGCTGGCCGGCGGAGTCGCGGTCATTAAAGTTGGCGCCGCGACCGAAACAGAAATGAAGGAAGTAAAACACAGAATTGAAGACGCGGTCGGAGCCACCAAAGCGGCGGTTGAAGAAGGCGTTGTTCCGGGTGGAGGTGTAGCGCTGGTCAGGGCGGTAAAGGGTTTAGAAAATTTAAAACTGGACGCTGAAGAAGCCGTCGCGATAAATATTTTGCGCCGAGCTTTGGAAGAGCCGTTGCGTCAGATCGTTTTTAATGCCGGAGCTGATGGCGCCGTGGTCGCGGAGGAAGTAAAAAAACATGAAGGCAGTTATGGATACAATGCCGCGACAGGGGTTTATGAGGACTTGTTTAAAGCTGGAATTATTGATCCGACCAAAGTAACCAGAAGCGCTTTGCAAAACGCGGCTTCAATTGCCGGAATGTTCCTCACTACCGAAGCGGTTGTAACCGATCTGCCAAAGAAAGATGAGCCGGCAATGCCTCCGATGGGCGGTATGGGCGGAATGGGTGGAATGATGTAAAACTAAGAATAAAAAGAACGCTCTTCACGGGCGTTCTTTTTATTGCTATACTATTGCCATGACACAATCAATCGTTTCGTTTTTTTCATCGTTCCCGCCAGAGCTGGCGACTTTTTTAATGGGCATGACGCCGATTGGAGAAATTCGCCTTGCTTTGCCGGTCGCGGTGCTGGCGTATAAACTCCCGATTTGGGAAGCATTTTTTTGGGCGGTGCTGGGAAACATGGTGCCGGTTACAATTATTTTAGCTTTTGGAAAAAACTTTCACGCGTGGATTCATAAACGCGCGGGTTGGTTCGCTTCGGCATGGGTTAAAACCCTGGACCGCGCCCAGCATAAATTCGCCGGCGATTATCAAAAATACGGCTTAATCGGTTTGGCAATTTTTGTCGGCATTCCGCTTCCCGGCACCGGCGCCTGGACCGGCGCGGTGGCGGCGTTTATTTTTGCTTTGCCTTTTTGGAAAGCGTGGCTGTCTATTCTGGTAGGCGTAATTCTTTCCGGTCTGGCCACTCTTCTTATTACCTTGGGGGCGGGAAAGATTTTTTAATATTTTTTATCGCTTCTCCCCCTATAATTACTAAGGGTGAGTAAAGAAGAAAATGTATTTTCTTCTTTCGAACCCTGACGTAATTTCAAGCTTTGCTTATAAGGGGGAGAACAGTAGAGGGGGTTTTGTCTGTGGCTATGAAAGTAAAAAGAACTTATCAAAATGAACTAGCATTAAAAGATGTGAGACGCTTTCTGCGCTCAGAGGGTACATCTGCGGAAAAATTTTTATGGAAATATATTCGTGGAAATCAATTGGGTTATAAATTTAGACGCCAGTTTAGTATTGGGAATTTTGTAGCTGATTTTTATTGTCATGAATTAAAATTAATTATAGAGTTGGATGGATGGACACACGACAGTTTGCTTGCTAAAAATAAGGACAAGCGCAAACAAAATTTTCTTGAAGCGCGTGGGTATTATGTTGTAAGATTTACGAATGAGGATGTTTATGGGGATGTTGGAAATCTTTTTGAAAGAATTAAAAAGGCCTGTGATGATAGGCGAACGACGAAAACCCCACCCTCTGTCCCTCCCCTTATAGGGGAGGGAGCGAACGGGTGAGTGAATGGAAGAACTGTTTTTCGTTGGTTTCTCCCCCTATAAGGGGGAGAACAGTAGAGGGGGTTTTGTACTAAAACTATGTCTATAGAAAATCTTAAACAGCTACAATCCAAAATAACAGACACAAAAAAGCTTTTGAACATAGCGGATCTGCAAAAAAAATCAGAACAACTGGCCGATGAAATGAGCGCGCCGGATTTTTGGAGCAACCAGCAAAACGCGCAGGCGATATCGCAGGACTATCAGGATATAAAAAAAGAAGTGGAAAAATTTGCTGATTTTGAAAAGCGAGTTGGGGACTTGATAGAACTTTCAGAATCTGGCGATAAGTCGTTGTCTCTAGAAATTGAACAACAAACGAAAATTTTGGAAAAGGATTTCGCTGAACTTGAATTTTACGCTTTGCTCAACGGTCCTTATGATAAAAATAACGCGATCATCGCCATTCATTCGGGAAGCGGAGGAACCGAAGCGCAGGATTGGGCGGAAATGCTTTTTAGAATGGTGATGAGATTTTGCGATAAAATGGGCTGGCAAACGCGCGTGGTTGATGAATCGCGCGGCGCTGAAGCCGGGTATAAATCCATAGTGTTTGAAGTAAGCGGGCGCTATCCGTTTGGTTATTTGAAATCCGAACACGGCGTGCATCGGTTGGTTCGCATTTCTCCTTTTGACGCGGAAAAGATGCGTCACACTTCTTTCGCGCTTATTGAGGTCTTGCCTGAATTGGATGAGGAAATAAAAATTGAAATTGATCCGAAAGATATTCGTATTGATACTTTTATGTCCGGAGGGCACGGCGGTCAGAGTGTTAATACAACTTATTCGGCCGTGCGTATCGTGCATATCCCGACAAATATTACAGTGCAGTGTCAAAATGAACGATCACAACAGCAAAACAAAGAAATGGCCATGAAAGTTTTGCGCGCGCGCTTGCATCGGTTAGAAGAAGAAAAAAAAGCCGCGGAAAGAAAAGAGTTGCGTGGGGAATACAAATCCGCCGAATGGGGGAATCAAATTCGTTCGTATGTTTTGCATCCGTATCACATGGTAAAAGATCACCGCACGGATTATGAATCAACAGATCCGGAGTCGGTTTTGGAAGGGGAGTTGTTGCCGCTTTGCGAGGCGTATTTGAGGTGGATTCGTCGTTAGAATTTCTTTCGCTTTTTTCGCCTGCGAAGGCGAAGGGATGAGCCCGCGGGCTCATAACCCGCTCAAGAAAATCTAACTCTTCATTTATTATTATGTTAATATTAAAAGAATGTAATCTATCAGAAATTGTCGTCGAGCTATTAAATGGCAAGATTGTTGTTTTCCCCACCGAGACCTCCTATGGTTTGGGTTGCGACGCCACGAATCAGCAAGCGGTTGATAAAATTTTTAAAATTAAAGAAAGAAAAAGCGACAAGCCTCTGCTCGTGGTCGCGCCGACAGTGGAAATGGTAAAAAAATATCTGGTTTGGGATGACTTAGTTGAACGTTTAGCGCGCGCCTATTGGCCCGGATCCCTAACCATTGTCGGTGTTGTAAAAAACGATTGCGGTTTAGCCGATGGGGTTATCTCAAAAGATGGAACACTCGCGCTTCGCGTCACAAACCATCCAATTCCAAAATTTTTATCCGAAAAACTTGGCAAACCGGTCGTGGCTACATCAGCCAACATATCCGACGCCGGCGATTCGTATAACGCGGAAGAAATCGCAAAAGTTTTTGCGGATAAAGAAAATCAGCCGGACATAATTTTGAATTATGGCGAACTGCCCCGCAATCCGTCCACAACAATCGTGAGCGTCATGAACAATGAGTTAAAAATTTTGCGACAAGGCGAGCTTAAAATTAATTAGGGCTTTTGCGTCTGATAATTTTTTCGCTTTCCTCGCTTGCGAAAGCTCGGGGATGGTCGCTGTGGCGACCATAACCCGCTCAAAAAATACCAGACGCAAAAGTTTCATAACCCCGCGCATATCATAAATAAAAAAATCTCAAATCTAGTTTCTTTTTCCAGCATCTGCGCCACAGCCGTATTTTTTGCGGCCATAATTTTTTCACAGTCAATTTTGGCGCAATCGGAAATTGTCGGGCTGAATTCTTCCACCATTTTTCAGGCTGACTCCATGAGCGCTCGCGTCAACTTTCAAAAAACCGCGCCGATCAAAGTGAAAGGTTTGTATTTGACGGCGTATTCGGCCGGAGAGCCAAAAAAACTTTCTGAAATCATTAAACTTATAAACGAAACCGAGCTTAACAGCGTTGTCGTGGATATTAAAGATTATAGCGGGCATATTTTGTATGATTCAAAATTGCCATTGGTAAATGAATTAAAATTGAAAAGCGCGCGCGTGAAAGATATAAAAAATTTGTTGAGGCGATTGGATGAAAATAAAATTTATAAAATCGCGCGTATAAGCGTTTTTCAAGATCCGCTTTTGGCGGAAAGGAAAACCGAGTGGGCGATAAAATCCAAAAAGGGCGGATTATGGCGGGATAAAAACAGACTGGCATGGGTAGATCCGGCGAATCGCGAGGTTTGGGCGTATGTTGTTTCAGTCGCGAAAGAAGCCGCGCGTCTTGGATTTGATGAAATTAATTTTGATTACATTCGTTTTCCAACCGACGGCCCGATGGCGGATATAGTTTATACAAATGGCGCGAAAAAACGCCACGAAGTGATTAAAGATTTTTTCAAATATGTTTCAGAGCAAATGGCGGATGAGCCGGTTTACCTCTCGGCGGATTTATTTGGATTGACGACGGAGAAAAAAGGTGAGGATGACATGCGAATAGGTCAGTTGTTTGTTGACGTGGTGGATTATTTTGACTATATCATGCCAATGGTTTACCCGTCGCACTATCCTTCAGGTTATCGCGGGTTTAAGAATCCGGCCGAGCATCCGTATGAAGTCGTTAATGAAGCGATAAAGGCCGGTGTTAAAAAAACCGACGGCAAAAGAGCGAAAACGCGCGCCTGGCTTCAGGCCTTCAACATGGGCGCGATTTATAACGCGAAAAAAATTCGCGCGCAGATTAAGGCGACGGATGACGCCGGAGCCGATGGTTGGATTTTGTGGAATGCCGCCAACAGATATACAGATAAGGGGCTGGAAAAAGAATAATATGCGGGAAAAATTATTTGATGTTAATTATCTAAAACATCTCTGCCAAAAGTACGGCTTCGTTCCATCAAAAAAATACGGGCAGAATTTTTTAATTTCTCCGGAGCCGATTGAAAAAATGATTGAGGCGGCGAAAATTTCAAATGAAGACGTGGTCGTTGAAGTTGGTCCGGGATTTGGCGCGCTGACATTCGCGCTGGCGGAAAAGGCGAAAAGAGTAATCGCGTTTGAAATTGAGAAAAAAATAAAACCATATTGGGATTCGTTGCTAAGTTGTCATTCCGAGCGAGCCATCGCGGGCGACGAGGAATCTTTGTCTCAAATCGAACGGACAGAGATCCTTCGCTCTGCTCAGGATGACAAACATAAGTATAAAAATGATAATATAGAAATTGTTTGGGGCAATGTGCTTAAGTCATTGCGAGGAGAGATCCCTCGCTTCGCTCGGGACAAGCTCCGCAATCCATTGGATCGCCACGCGGAGTTTATCCCGCCAGAGGCGGGGCTCGCGATGACAGGCAACTACAAAGTCGTCGCCAACCTGCCGTATCAAATCACTTCGGAAGCAATCAGAAAGTTTTTAGAAGCCGAGCAAAAGCCGGAGTTGATGGTTTTTATGGTGCAAAAAGAAGTCGCCGAAAGGATTTGCGCCAAGCCGGGAGATATGTCAGTGTTGTCGGTGTCGGTTCAATATTACGCTGACCCTGAAATCGCGGCTTATGTTTCAAGATCGTATTTTTGGCCCGAACCGGCGGTTGATTCGGCGGTGATAAAGTTGTCATTGCGACCTCGCGCCTGTCGTTCTGTCTCGTCATTTGTCATTCCGACGACAAAGGAGGAATCTCTGTCTGGTTATTCAAAACGATATGGACAGAGATCCCTCGTCGTCCCGACTTGGTCGGGACTCGCTCGGGATGACAGCCGTTGCGATGACAGCGATTTCTTTAAAATCGTCAAAACCGGCTTTGCGAATCGCCGGAAATTTCTTATAAAAAATCTTCAGTCAATCATTGGCAAACAAAACAGAGAAAAACTCAAACGAATTTTTATTGAAATAGGCCTGGATGAAAAAGTTCGGGCGCAGGAATTGAGTGTGGAACAATGGAAGGAGTTGAATAAACGATTGGCGTAAAATGTTCTTCAGCCGCTGTTGCGGCTTCAGGATGCCGCTCGCTCGTGAGAGTAGGCACTTATCCCCATTAAATTAATAGCGTAACTGTGTTATAATATATCCAACTCTAATCGGAGGTATTATGGAAGAAGAAAAAAGCGAAGTTGGTCTATCCAAAGAACAGAAGATAGGGTTTGTTTTACTGTTATTTTTTGCCGTATTCGCGCTTGGATTAGGCGTTCTTCAGATTAGGAATACAATGTACGCGCCATTTGCCCTGGACAAAAGCGTGCCAACCGCGCACAAAGAAGATATTAATTCGGCTGAGGCTTTGGCTTACAGAGACACTGACAAGGATCAGTTGAATGATTTTGATGAAATTTATGTTTATCAAACCAGCGCTTATCTTGTTGACACTGATTCAGACGGGATTCCGGACAATGTTGAGGTGGCAAAAGGGACAAATCCGCTTTGTCCCGAAGGAAAGACGTGTGATGATTT
>JBBTQE010000005.1:0-9738 GCA_038065775.1 Patescibacteria group bacterium | reverse complement strand
AAACGGCCGAAAGGCCTTTTTAAAAAACAAAAAATATGTTTAGCGCGATCAAAAACTACCTGATCGGTTCTTACCACGAGATGAGAAAGGTGAGCTGGCCGACGAAAAAGCAAACCATAAATTACAGCACGCTGGTTATCGGACTAAGCATCGGCATGGCTTTATTTTTGGGCCTGCTTGATTATATTTTTAATCTGGGAATAACAGAAATGTTTATAAAGGGCTAAAGCCCCGTATTTCCTATGGCAAAACAAACCCTAAATCTCGGACGACGCTGGTATGTGCTTCACACATACAGCGGCTATGAAGAAAATGTAAAAAGCAATCTCGAACAAAGAACCGAGTCTTTTGCGATGCGAGACAAAATTTTTAATGTAATGGTTCCAAAAGAGAAAAAAATCAAAATTAAAAATGGCAAAAGAACGACTATTGACGAAAAGATCTTCCCGGGTTATGTTTTGGTTGAAATGATCGTAACCGATGATTCTTGGTATGTTGTCCGCAACACGCCGAATGTAACCGGCTTTGTCGGCTCCGGCACAACCCCAACACCGATTGACCAGTCAGAAGTTGATACTCTTATCAAACGAATGGCCGCCACCGAACCGCAACACAGAATTGATTTTGATATGAATGAGCCGGTTAAAATCACAGATGGTCCGTTCAAAAACTTTGAAGGCAAAATCAGCAACATTGATCATGAAAGAGGAAAAGTTAAGGTGCTGATAACAATGTTCGGACGCGAAACGCCGGTGGAATTGGACGCGATGCAGGTTAAAAAGATTTAACTAAGGATAAAAACGACCACGGATTGTCATTCCGACGACGAAGGAGGAATCTCTATCTGGTTGTCTCGTTTACAAGTGGGACAGAGATCCCTCGTCGGCTACGGCCTCGCTCGGGATGACAAACACCGGCTTCTCGGTCAAAAATTAATTAATCAACAAAATATATGGGCTTACGCCGCATATATGCTCATTCGCTCGGAATAAATTAAATACATTTAATTTATTCTCTCACTCATTTCGCATATGGCAAAAAAATTAATGACACGAATCAAATTGCAGATCCCTGGCGGAGCCGCCAATCCGGCGCCTCCAATCGGTCCTGCTTTGGGTCAGCACGGAGTAAACATCCAGGCCTTTGTTAAAGAATTCAACGACAAAACCCAAGACAAAAAAGGCGAAGTTGTGCCGGTTGTTATTTCTGTTTATGAAGACAGAAGTTTCACCTTTATAATGAAGACCCCGCCGGTTCCTGAATTGATTAAAAAAGCCGCAAATATTCAAAAAGGGTCGGGAAAGCCACTTCAGGAAAAAGTTGGCAAGATTACAAAAGCGCAGGTGCGCGAAATCGCGGAAAAGAAAATGCCGGACCTCAACGCCAAGGATATAGAAGGCGCGATGAGAATGGTGGAAGGCACGGCGAGGAATATGGGTGTATTGGTTGAAGGATAACGCGGATGCGCTTAAGCGCCGCAGATAACACAGATTAAAATACAGAGACGCCTCATTTGGGGCGTCTTTTGTATCCGTGTCGTCTGCTAGTCGCCTAAGGCGACAATCTGCGTCATCTCACTTGATAAACATCGCGTCGCCAAAACTGTAAAATCTGTATTTTTCTTCCACAGCTTTTTGATAGCACTCAAGAACAAATTTTCGTCCATCTATACTGTCATTCCAAACTTGTTTCGGAATCTTTCGCTTAGATCCTGAAATAAATTCAGGATGACTATCTGAAGCGAAAGCGCAAACCAGCATCAGCAGTGTTGACTTCGGCAAATGGAAATTGGTAATCAGAGCGTCAACGATTTGAAATTTAAAACCCGGAGTTATAAAAATATTTATGTCGCCGGTGTATGGCCGTAGCCGATTGTCATCCCGAGCGAGGCTCGCGCCGACGAGGGATCTCTGTCCGTTTGTTGATTGAGATAGAGATTCCTCCGGAGCTTGCACTGAACGAAGTGAATGTGTCGTCGGAATGACAAATGGTAGTCGGTCGAAATGACAAACCACCCCCTCCAAAACCCGCACCGTCGTCGTCCCAACCGCCACAACCCTGCGCCCATCGGCTTTTGCTTGATTTATCAAATCCGCATTCTTGGCGGTCAGCTCAACCCATTCGCTAAGCATTCGATGATCTTCCACGCGCTCTGTTTTAACCGGCAAAAATGTTCCAAGCCCGACATGCAAAGTCACTTCGGCAAATTCAACTCCTTTTTCTTTTAATTTTTCTATCAGTTCCGGAGTAAAATGAAACCCCGCGGTTGGCGCGGCCACGGAACCCTCTTCTTTTGCGTAAATTGTTTGATATCTCTCGCTCAATTCATTTGTCATCCCGAAAGTATTTGAGGGATCTCTGTCTTTTTGTTTGTTGGACAGAGATTCCTCGTCGGCGCGAGCCTCGCTCGGAATGACAGACGAAGCCAGTTTGATATACGGCGGCGTCGGCACTTCGCCATACTTATTTGCCTTAGCCCTCACAGCCAAATCATCCTCCTCAAATTGTATCAGAAATGTTCCATCTTCCTCTTTTAGCATTACCTCGGCGCTGAAATCTTCCGCAAACATCAGCTTCATCCCCAATCTTAATTTTCTGCCCGGCTTGGCCAAGACCTTCCACACTCTTTTATTTTCCATCGGCTTCACTAAAAAAACCTCAACCGGAGAAGCGTTCAAAATTCGTCCGGTTGTTTCAATTTTTTTGTTGATACCGTCCGATTGCTCGTCTAAAACCGGAATCCCTTTAAGACGGGCTTTAAAAACTTTTGTATTATTCCAAACAACTAAATCCCCTTTCTTTAAATAATCGACGATATTAAAAAATTGCCTGTGCTCAACTGATTTATTTCCACGATTAACAACCATCAACCGCGAGCTGTCGCGCGGTTCAGCCGGCGTCTGCGCGATAAGTTCTTTTGGCAAATTGTAATCAAACTCTTTTGTAAGCATATTACAAATATTTTTTGTTTGCGTTATGCTCTTCCAATGTGTTGGCGTAGTAAACCGTTCCGTCCTTCGCTGTCAGAAAAAACCAATGGCTATTTTTTTCCGGATATATCGCGGCAGTAATTGAAACGATCCCCGGGTTTGAAATGGGCCCCAGCGGCAGGCCCGGATATTTATATGTATTCCACGGCGAATCAAACTCCCTTTCTTCTTTTTTTGTAAAAACTTCCCCTCTTTTATCCACAGCATAATGAACGCTTGAGTCAACCTGCAAAGCCCAATTTTTATCATAACGACGCCATAACAAATCCGCCACTTTGGCTCTGTCCGAATTGAATTTAACCTCTTTCTCCAAAATGCTTGCCATTATCAAAATTTCGTAAAAACTTCTACCGGACTTTTTGATGTCTTGCAACATTTCTTCGGTAATTTGCTTTTCGCGCTGGGCGACCAATTTTACAAGAACATCTTTTACGCTCGCGTCTTTAAAAATTCTATAGGTTTCCGGCGCCAGATACCCCTCATAAGAAACATGCGCCGGCTTGTCTGTTAAAATTTTGTAATCCCCGAGTTTTGGAAACATGGATGCAACGGGTCTGTAGTCATACGCCGGTCTGCCAGTTATTGCGTACACATCCTGCGTGCTGGAAACGATTTTTTGTTCTACAAAATATTCGGCCACATTCCGCAGATTCCAGCCCGGGATAATTGTGATGGTTAATTCTTCGCGCGGCGGCAGAAGAATGTATTTTGGATGGATTTTTTTGTAATATTTATAGGAATAAAAAGACGCGAGCAAAATGATTAAAAAAGAAATTATTGATACTTTTCTATTTAACGGCATAATTTATTCTTTCCAATTGGTTTTCGCCCACTCCAAGCGCTCTGGAACGCCAATGTCCACCCATGGCTTATCCGACTCATAAACATACAAATGTTTCATTTTTGGAAAAACATCATACTCAATGCTGAATGATTTTTTTTGCGGAAAATATTTTTTTGCCTTTTCTGTAAAAATATAAATTCCGCCATTAATATACCCTGGTTTGCGCAGACCTTCTTTTTCTTTAAATTTTTTAAGATGAAAATTTTTATCATAAACCAAAGTTCCGTATGATGCCGCGTCTTCAACCTTGGCTCCAAAAATAAGGCCGTCGCTTGCTTTGTCTAAAGAATCAGCGACATCGGCCAAATCAACATTTGTCAAAACGTCTCCGTTTAAAACAACCACCGGTTCGCCTTGTTTTGTCGCGTATTCCCACGCATGTTTGATAGCCCCGCCTGTGCCGAGTTTTTCCTGCTCAATCGCGTAGATCAAATCAACTCCGTCTAAATGCAGTCCGACGCTTTTGCGCAAAACCTCGGCCAAATGTCCGGCCGCCAACACCACCTCGGTAATGCCAATGTGTTTTAATTTTTCCAACTGCCACTCTAACACTGTCTTGCCTTTGATACCCAGCAAAACCTTGGGAATCTTTTTTGCAATCTCTCCCAATCGAGTTGATAACCCTCCACAAAGAATAATGGCATTCATATAAATTTGGCCAGAAAATACGTAATCAAAGACGACGAAAAAACAGCAACCGCCAACCCGCCGACCATATCTAGAGGATAATGAAGGCCCGCGTACACCCTTCCCCACACAACCCATATGGCAAGCGGCAACAAAGCTAAAGCTCCGGGCAAATTTAAAAAAAGAGCCATAAAAAAAATCACAAACGCCGACATTGAGTGATCGGAAGGAAAAGATTTCCAGCTCATGTATGGCTTAATCAACGACTTAAATTCGGCGTCGCTGATGTACGGACGCGGCTCTAAAACCGTTACCCCCAAAAGCAAATTAATTATCCAGCCCAAACACCAAGCCGCGCCTAAAAAAATTATAAGCCAAATTGCCTTTTTAAGATCAGGATAAGTTATTAAACTACTTGTGACATACCAGCCAACCATTGCCACAATCACCCATTCAGCTCCTGCCAGACCAAATAAATCCAGGAACTTATTCCTCCCGATCAGACTGTTTATCTTAGCGAATATTTTTGTGTTCAAGTCCATAATTCCTGGGATGAGTTAGGCCAGGAATTCATTTCCGGCCCGCGAAGCCTGACAAAATTCACAAGCTTTAGCTTACAAGTAGCGGTATTTTATCAGCTTGGCTTGGGTTTGGCAACACTTGAAATTATTATAAAAAATGCTATACTTAGTTCACGAAAACGCGCCCGTAGCTCAGCGGTTAGAGCACTGCCCTTATAAGGCAGGGGTCCTCGGTTCAAATCCAAGCGGGCGCACTATGCCAAATTACATGCCAACAAAAAATAAAATTCAAGTTCCAGCGGAAAAAGCCGGTTTTCGGCTTGATATTTTTTTATCCGAAGAACTTGGCGTGAACCGTTCGCAGGTTCAAAAAATGATTGAAAATGAAAAAGTGCTGGTCAATGAAAAACTGCCAAAAAAAGCCGGGGACAAACTAGGTGAAGGCGCAACTATTGTCATTGCGAGGAGTAAAGCGATGGAGCAATCCCAAAAAATAACCGGATTGCCACGCTCCCTGCGGTCGCTCGCAATGACACCAAAAATCATCGCCGAAACGCCGGACTACATTGTCATTGAAAAACCGACCGGCATGCTCACTCATCCGACAATGGCTAACGAGACAAACACGCTTACAAATTTTCTGTTAGAAAAATATCCAAAGATAAAAAACATCGGGGAAGATCCCGCCCGCCCGGGAATCGTGCATCGTTTGGACAAGGAAGCATCCGGACTAATCGTGGTCGCAAAAACACAAAAAATGTTCAACCATTTAAAAGAACAATTTAAAAACAGAACCATAGAAAAAGAATACTTCGCGCTGGTTCACGGCAAAGTCGCGCGCGATTGCGGCGAAATAACTTTTCCCATCGCAAGGTCAAAAGATCGCATGGCCGCGGTTCCGGAATCACAAGAAAAAGACGGAGCCAAAGAAGCAAAGACAGAATTTACAATTGAAAAACAATTCGTGAATTTCACATTGCTAAAAATTAAAATCCTCACTGGCCGCATGCACCAGATTCGCGTTCACATGCTTGCCTACAACCATCCACTTGTCGGCGACCCGCTTTACTTTCAAAAAAAACAAAAAAAGACTTGGGATAAAAAACTCGGCCGTCTTTTTCTTCATTCCGCAAAATTGGGGTTTGTTGATTTGGAAGGAAAAAAACAAACATTTGAATCGCCGATGCAAAAAGAGTTGGAAGAATTTTTAAAATTGCTAAAATAAAAATTCTATGGGTCTTTTCGTTATTATTTCCTCCCCCACCGGCGGAGGCAAAGACGCCGCTATTAATAATCTGCTAAAAATTTTCCACGGCTCTGTTCGGCTTGTCACGACCACTACGCGCGCGCCGCGGCCAAGCGATAAAGAAGACACCGCTTATAATTTTATTTCCCGTGAAGAATTTGAAAATAAAATAAAAGAAGGATATTTTTTGGAACACAACAATTGCGTAGGCAACTACTACGGCACGCCTAAAGAAAAACTGAAAAATCTTTTAGAAAAACACCGGCTGGTGTTGACCAATCTGGATGTGAACGGAAAAAAAGCTATGGATAAAGCGGGCGTTGAGCATCTTTCAGTCTTTCTACTGCCTGAAAATATTGATACGCTTAAAAAACGCGTCAGCAAACGCGGCGGCATGACAAAAGAGATGATTAACGACCGAATTGCGCTCGCGCAAAAAGAGGTAAAACAGGCGGAAATCTATGACTTCAAAATAATAAATTACGAAGGCAAACTTGATGAAACTATTAAAAAAATAGCCGAGATTATTCAAGACGCGCTGGCCAATAGGCAGCCTGTTGACAAAAAATAAAAAAACAGCTAATATAAGCCCCACTAATGCAAAATTTTAAACATATGCCGGAAACACAAACCGCGACCAAATCCTACAGACCAGGAATGGTTGTAAAAATTCACCAAAAAATCAAGGAACTTAACGCGAAAGGTGAAGAAAAAGAACGTATACAAATTTACGAAGGTATTATTATCGCCGCAAAACACGGCGCTGAAACCGGAGCGACAATTACTGTCCGCAAAATATCAGACGGGGTGGGCGTAGAAAAAATCTTCCCGATTCACTCCCCCATTATTGATAAAATTGAAATCGTAAAACAATACGAGGTTCACAGATCAAAATTAAACTTCCTCCGCGATCCGGAATTTAAGAGAAAACTGAAAGAAAAGAAAGCGTAAGAATAACACGGATGGCTTCGCCCACAGATTGCGCTGATACTTATAAAAATTTTAAATGATGAGTTTGCCTCCTTTGCTCGCCCATAATAATTGTGGTACTATATATAATATATATGCAGGTGATTTTAAATAAAATTTATAGATTTTTCGTTCCGCAAGGAAACCCGCATGAAATAAAAAAAAAATACGGGATACCGGACCAGCTTAATTGGTCAATTGAAATAACGAACGATGATTGGTTTATAGCGGAATGTAAAGATTTGCCCGGGCTTTTTACGCAAGCTCGTTCTAAACAAGAATTGCTTGATATGGTAAACGATGCTGTATTGACTTATTTTAGCGTTCCTAAAAAAGAATCTGATTTTGTCTTTAATGAATTCCGGTTGCCAAACAACGAAACGATAAGATACGAAGCAAAACTGCAAACCGCTTAATATGGGCGAACTAAATTTTAACAAACGACAGTGCGTCAAAGCTTTAAAAAAATTGGGATTTTATCTGAATAATGACCGTCGCGGAACGCATGATAAATATACATTTCCAAGTGGCTATGCGATACCAGAAGGATTTAGACCGTTCATAATGATTCCCAGGCACAACGAACTAAAATTACAGCATAAAATTATCAAGGAACTAAAATCCATAGGCGGAGATGATTTGGTAAACAAATTTATGAGTCTTCTATAACAACGGCCAAATATCACTTCCTGACAGATCGTAACATAATAAAACAACCCTGCTGTATAGGGTTGTTTTAAGTATCGTATTTATTGTTTAGTATTTTCTACATCTCCTACAACTTGCCTCAATTCATCCGCAACTTTACGATATTCTTCATACATTGTTCCATAATTTTGCAAAACCCCATCTTTTTCTTCTGGTTTTAATGCTTTTTCTTGCGCTATCTTTTCAATTTCAGGCTGTAAATTGTTTAATCTTTCCAAAGTTGATGATACTTGTGTTTGTAATTCCGACAATTTATCAGCCGATAAATTTTTCCGGACACTATCAACTTTATATGCTGTTGCCTGTTCTCCGGGATACATTTCACTAGTACTTTGCTCGCCTTTTAATGCCGCATCCATTGTTTTGGCCGGTTCTACAAACCTTTTTTGAAAATTTTCTCCTGCATTTTCCAACATTATCTGTTGACCTCTTACGCGCCCAGGGTCTTCTGGTTTGGCAAAAGCGTGATGGACTTTATATCTTACTTTGTCTAACAATTGTTCAAATTGAACTTTATTATTCACATCGCCTGTTTGATGTTTGCCATCCATTATTGACTGACGTAACTCCTGTAATAATTGCGTCGCTTCGCCTAATTTTCCTTGTAGGCCGGCAACATAATCAGCTACTGCCGGCGCTTCGTCCGCTTCCCTCAACGCTTGCTTATCTGAATGGCCAAAATCCATTTTGATTCTGTCGGCTTGCAAACGCGCGACTTCGGATTCTTTGTTGTTTTCTACTCCACCCCTTTTTTCAACTTGATTCATATTTATATTTAAAATAATAAAGGTTCTTCTTTGCTTTTCACTCACTCATTTCGTAAATAAAAACTATGAAGTGGTAGTAAGTTACTACCACAACTAGTTTACCCCCCCCAACGCTTTTATGCAAACTTAGTTATCCACACGTATCCAGTTACAACACAATCAATAAATGGTACGCTACTTTCATAAGTAACTAACCATTTCACTATGGCCAAAAAACAAGATAAGTATGGTTCGCCGCAACTTAAACTCCAATTTCCAAATGATGACGCTTGTTTAGAGGCTATCTTTGACGCTGTGCACGTCCGTGCTTGCTCGTGTGGTGGTACGTACAAACGATTGCCAGGCCGACTACAATTTCACTGTTCCAAATGTGCGGTCCAGATTTCCCCTTTAGTTGGGACGATTTTCCAAAAAACTCACATTCCCCTTAGACTGTGGTTTCAAGCGTTAGTAATGTTTTCAAACGCTAAAAGTGGACTTTCATCTAAATACCTGGAACGGGAGATAAACGTCAATTACAAAACCGCTTGGCGCATGCTCACGGTCATCAGAAAAGCTTTAAAACAAGGCGGCCACAGGCTTAAAGGCGATGTTGAAATGGACGAGGGTTACTTTGGCGGCAAGGGTTACGGCGGAAAGAATAATGAGCTTTTAGGCGTCGCTATGAGTAAAAAAGCGCCAGTGGTGGCTGCCATTGAGCGAGGTGGCGTAATGAAAGCGGAGGTAACGCCAAACGTAACGGCCCAAACGATTGGTGGCTTTTTAAACAAAAACATCGAGCCAAACGGCACCCGTCTTCTAACCGATCAAAGCAACCGGTATGACCGCGTAGCCAAACACTACAATCGCCAATCAGTTGACCACGGACGAAAAGAATACGTCCGCGGGGACGTACACGTTAACAACGTGGAGAGTTTTTGGGCGCATATCAAACGCTCCATAAAAGGCACCCACAAAGCCGTTTCTAAGAAGTACTTACAATCTTACTTGGACGGGTTCGTTTGGCACCGCAACAACCGATACAGCGACAAGGCGAGGTTCGAGGCTTTACTCGGTATTTTAATAC
>JBBTQE010000004.1:0-18682 GCA_038065775.1 Patescibacteria group bacterium | reverse complement strand
CGGGGCGAGCGAGCAACAAAACGCCTCTGAATTTTCAAAAAGTCTGAATTGGTCGGGCTGGAGAGACTTGAACTCTCAACCTTCTGCTCCCAAAGCAGACGCTCTAGCCAATTGAGCCACAGCCCGGATAATATCCGCTGTGCCGAGGGTGAGGATTGAACTCACGACGCAAGGCTCTTCAGGCCTTCGCTCTACCACTGAGCTACCTCGGCTATTGTTTGTTTTTCGCGCTTACAACTGGGCGTTAAGCTCCGTGGACCGATGGGGATTCGAACCCCAGACCCTCGCGTTGCAAACGCGATGCTCTACCAGCTGAGCTATCGGCCCATGATTTGTAAAAAGTAGAAATACAATATCAAAAATTAGCAACAAAGTCAACAATGTGGTATAATAAATTAAACTTTTAAATTTTAAATAAAAAATATGGCGGAATTAGTATATTTATTCAGGATTGTATTGGCGTTGGTTTTGGGCGGCATACTTGGCTGGCAAAGAGAGAATTGGGGGAAATCGGCCGGGCCGCGCACTTACGCGTTGGTCGCCGGAGGATCTGCTCTTTTTACGATTCTTTCAGTTGTCGCGTTTGGCGCGGACACCGCGAGAGTCGCATCGCAAATAGTCGTCGGAATCGGTTTTTTGGGTGCGGGAACTATTTTGCATAAAGAAAATCGTGTGGAAGGGCTTACCACCGCGGCTGGCCTTTGGATGGTTGCGGCGATTGGAATGGCGGTCGGCTTAAAGTTTTATATTTTGTCTTCCGTGGTCAGTTTACTCGTGCTCTTGATTTTCATGATTAATGATAAAAAATTAAAATCCAGAAAAGGATTTCAACCTGCAAGCGCTGAAGATGACGCGGAGATGTAAATAAATCAAAAATCCCCTTAGCGGGGATTTTTTAGTATGTAATTATTCTGCAGCCGGCGGCGGTACTTCATCCGCGCTTCCGGCGGACGCCTCTTCTTCCTCTGGCGCTTCGCCTCGATCCACAACTTCCAAAACCGCGCTTCTGATTTCGTTCATTAGCTTCGGATTATTTTTTAAGAAACCTTTGGTTGCTTCTCTGCCGACTCCCATTTTTTCTCCTTTATATGAGAAAGAATTGCCGGCTTTATTTATTACTTTGTATAAGACAGCCGCGTCCAACAGATCGCCTGAAACAGATATACCTTCATTATACATAATATCAAATTCGCAGATTCTGAATGGCGCCGCAACTTTATTTTTCACAATTTTTGCTTTTACCCGATTGCCGATAATTTTATCGCCTTGTTTAATCTGCGCGGCGCGACGGACTTCAATGCGAATGGATGAATAGAATTTTAACGCGTTGCCGCCGGTAGTCGTTTCCGGGTTGCCGAAGACAATGCCGATTTTCATTCTGATTTGGTTTATGAAAATAACTATGGTTTTTGATTTACTGATTATGCCAGTCAGTTTTCGCAGAGCTTGGCTCATCAATCTTGCCTGCAACCCCATATGAGAATCACCCATTTCTCCTTCAATTTCCGCTCTGGGAACTAACGCCGCGACAGAGTCAATCACAATCACATCAACCGCGTTTGAACGTACGAGCGTTTCTACGATATCCAATGCCTGTTCGCCAGTGTCCGGTTGTGAAATTAAAAGTTCGTCAATCCTCACGCCGATTTTTCTTGCGTAATCCGGATCAAGCGCGTGCTCCGCGTCAACAAACGCGGCAATGCCTCCGGCTTTTTGAACTTCAGCCACCATATGCTGGGCAAGAGTTGTTTTTCCACTCGCTTCTGGCCCATAAATTTCCACTATCCTTCCTCGTGGAATGCCTTTGACTCCAAGAGCTATGTCTAAAGATAAGCACCCTGAAGACACGGCGTCAACTTGCATTATTTTGGCCTCGCCAAATTTCATTATTGCCCCGTCTCCGAATTTTTCTTTTATTTGTTCTATCGCGCTTTCCGCGGCCTTTAATTTTAATCTTATCTCCTCTGAAATTTGTTTTGACATATTTGAAGTGAGTAAAAATTAAATTTGATGTAAAATTTTAGAATTAAAATAGAGGCACGAGCCCCCTGTTAGTTTTTAAATTTTTTAATAGTTCATTCCAAGCTTGTCCGGCGCTTCTGTATTTTTTGGTTCCGCTTTTACGATTACATGCCGTGTGACGGTTGTAGTTTTTCCGTGTTTTTTCATTGCTGATATTGTAATGGTATTCACTCCATTTGACAAGTCAACTTCGGCTTCAAATTTTCCTTGTTCATTGGCCATTATTTCTTTTCCGTTTACCTGAAGCCTGACTTCCTTTTCCGTTTCCCCCTGAACAATGGTTAAAAGATTGGTTGAAACATACCCCTCCGACGGAGAGTATACAATCAGTTTGGGGGGATGCAGGATGCCGTTAATTTGCCAAACTAGGTAGCCAAGAAAACCGACCACCAAACAGGCGATTGCCGTGGATTTAAAAATATTTGTCAGAGAACCGAGGGGCCATAATTTTATAGCCATCAAAGGATGTGGGGCGTGATATTCGTCCAGATTGCATTCTTGAGAAAATTGATATATGAAACTGGCCGGGTTAAGGCCTAGAGCTTCTGCATAGGCGCGCACATACGCGAGCCTGTGGGCTTTGGCTTCCGGCAGTTGATTATATCGGCACGTTTCAATCGCTTCAATATATTTAACAGGCATTCTTGTTTTTACGGCAATATCTTGCATTTCCATTTTTTGATTTTCGCGCGCTTTTTTTAGCCGTTCTCCGACGCTGACAAGCGATTCTAAATTTTTAAGACAAAAGATGGCCATATGCAAAGTGAGCGAGCAAAAAATTAGTTTTGTTGTTCGGTTGACTCCGGTGAATCTGGCGGGTTGTCTTCAAGAATCGGCGTGCCGCCAGCGTCCATTGTTTGTTCTTCAGCCGGTATTTCTTGTTCAATGGAACGGATGTGTTCGGTGAAGACTTCGCGTGGTTTGGCGCCGTCTGCCGGACCGACAATGCCGGACTCTTCCATTTCATCAAGCAATCTCGCGGCTCTAGCATACCCCACTTTCATTCTTCTTTGCAACAGCGACGCGCTTGCTTTTCTGGATTCAATCACGATTGCTTTCGCTTCGTCAAAAAGCGGATCGTATTCGTCGCTTGAGCCGCCGAACATATTGGCTGTGCCAAAATTTACGCTGTTGATATTTTTAGATACGATTGATTCGTCATATACCGGCGGTTCGTCGCCTTTGAGATGATTAACCACCCGTCTCATTTCTTCTTCTGAAACATACGCGCCCTGCAAACGTTTTGGTTTTGAAAGTTCGGCGGTCAAGAAAAGCATGTCGCCTCGGCCGAGGAGTTTTTCCGCGCCCGGGCAATCCAAAATAGTTCGCGAGTCAATCAGAGAAGCGACGGAGAAGGCGATGCGCGCCGGGATGTTTGCTTTCATAAGTCCGGTGATTACTTCAACGCTCGGTCTTTGTGTCGCCACGATTAAATGTATGCCGACAGCGCGCGCCATTTGCGCCAAGCGGATAATTCCGGCTTCCACATCTGCCGCGGTCGTGGCCATTAAATCGGCTAGTTCATCAATTACAAATATAATGTATGGCAAAGGTTCGTTTGAGGATTTATTAAAATCGGTAATATTGCGTTTTCCGGCTTCGGCCAATAACATAAATCGCCTCTCCATTTCTCCGGTTGTCCATTTCAGCGCGTTTACAGTCTTGGCCGCGTCAGTGATTACAGGGGTAAGCAGGTGGGGGATGCCGTTGTACATTGTAAGCTCAACTCTTTTTGGGTCAACCATAATCATGCGCAGTGTTTCGGCCGTGTTTTGATAAAGCAAACTTAACAAAACTGTGTTGATGCAAACTGTTTTTCCGGAACCGGTCGCTCCGGCGATTAAAAGATGCGGCATTTTTGGCAAGTCGGCAAACCAAACTTTGCCCGCGACATCTTTGCCGAGCGCGATTTCCATATCATGTTCGCGCTTTTTATACTCGGGCGCTTCCAAAAGTTCGCGCAAAGTAACTATCGCGACTTTTTGATTTGGGACTTCAATGCCAACAAGCGATTGGCCCGGGATTGGAGCCTCAATGCGAATCGGATGCGCGGCCAAGGCCAAGGCCAAATCATTTCCCAGGGCGGTTATGCGCGTCAATTTTATTCCCTTTGCCGGTTTTAAAGAATATTGCGTAACGGTTGGGCCGACCCGCACTTCGCCCATATCCACCTCAATTCCAAAATTATGCAAGGTATCGCGAATCACTTCGGCGTTGCCTTTAATATCTCCGGATGTTGGTTTGGATTTTGAAGTGTACAGCAAGTCAATCGGAGGCAGGTCGCGGATGATGGGCCTTGGTATGCCGGCTGGTTTTATTTGCGCGTCTTTTTCGGCGGTTTCTTCGTCAATTTCCTTTTTCGCGATCGCTTTTTTTTCAAAAATTCTTTTTTCTTCTTCCTCTTCCGCGTCTTCTTCGTCCGCTTCTTCCGTTTTTTCTCCAGAATTTTCTTGGTAGTCGCCTTTTATTTTGAATTTCACTTTTGGTTCAATTTTAAATAACGCAAAAAAGGAAATTATTTTTTGTCCGAACCAGCCGAGCAGTGAGAAAAACTTTTTATGCAGGGCAACGATTCTAGCCAAAGAGGTGTTGAATAAAAATATTATTCCGACCAAAAGCATGCCTGCTAAAATTATCGTCGCTCCCCAATAGCCGATGTATTTTAAAAATGGATAAGCCAGCGCAAAACCGATAAGTCCGCCGCCGTAACCTTGAAAAGCCAGATCCATCATTTGATTGAGCGGTTTTTGCAAGTGAACCAAGGAATTGAATCCAAGCAAAAAGATTATTGATCCCAGCCAGTGTGTCGGCCGATATTCGTATTCAAAATCTTTTATCATCAGAATGGCGACCAGTATTAGGATGACTGGGAAAATATATCTGACCTGGCCGAAGCTGACGGCAAGAAGCGAATCTATAAAGTGTCCGGCAACTCCGGCAAGTGAAAAAAAGCTTAAGGCCGAGAGGCCGCCAAGAATGAATAACAAAATAGCCATCAATCCACGGCTAATTTCTGGGTTCAAATTTACCCGTTCGCGAAAAGTAAGTCTGCGCGACCTCGATCTTGGCATAATATGACATTATATCATAGAAAAGGCGAAGTAAAAATAGCTTGAAAAATAAAAACTCCCTAAATATGGAGCGCGTTTATTGATTATCGTCATTAAGCTGCGGCAAGAGTTGCGTGTTTTAGTTTCGGATCAAATTTGAAAACTTTCTCCGGACAAAATAAATGTCCGGAAGAAAAGAGAGAGATGTTTTCAAAGGTTCGATCCGGTTGAGACATCAACTCTTGCGCAACTTAATAAAGAAAATCCTTATGATATTTTAGAGTGAAAAAAATATTTGTCAAGGCCGAATGTTATCCACAGCAATTTTAATTTGAATTTTTGCTATTGCGCGGATTTTTTTTTCTGATATAATCAATTCATGTTCTTTCAACAATGCGACGCGTTGTGGAAGTAGGGTGAAATTCCCTCACTGTGCCGCAACGGTAATCTCCGAATCAAATCGGAGGAGTCCGGCCTTCAATGCGTTGCAAAAAAAGACAGCTCTCGAGCAAGAGCGTCGTTGATCTTATGGCGTGCGTTGCGCATTAAGTGCGTAGAGCACGCTGTATGAAACTCGGCGCCCTCTCAGAGGGCGTCTTTGAATAAGGAGAAGTGCCATGAGGGAGAATGTGTGTTCGCGACGGGGATTCTTCACATTCGTGGTCGGCGCAACGTTGGCGTTCGCCGCCGCACCGGCGATGTTGGGTGGTTGCGGCGGAGACATGTCTGGAACGGCGGGCCGATCCGGGCCGCTGGGTCCGATCCTCAAGGAGCTCGGGCTGGCGAACCACTTCTGGGAGTTCTACGGAGAATCCATCTCCGGCCAGGTCGTTTCCTACGATCCGGACGTGGTGGATTTGATGGTGAGTGTCAACGACCGCGAGATCGCCTCCGGTGTGGCCAACTACACTGTCCGCGCAGGGGACAGGGTGTCTGTGACCCTCGTCTGATGACCGGCCTCATGGCAGAACCGGCTTCGCGCTTCTCGCTGAGCCGGTTTTTTGCTATATATTTTTAGAATAATTTGTTAATAACTTGTGGATAACATCTAGTCAGTTATTATAGCATTACTTTATTTGCTTTTATTTTAGCCAAAAAGCAATACTTCTTGACAAAATTCAAAACCCCCTTTAGTTACTTGACTTAACTTTAGTTTTAGTATAAAATTTAGATACTTTGGACTTCTTGAAGAGAGAGAGCCAAAATTTCTCTAGAATTAGCCAAACAATGCCTGACTTTTTAAAGCAGGGATTGTATAACACGCAAGGAATAAAAAATTATCATGCAGACCTTGCATTTAGCTAAATTATCCCGTTTTAAGGGACTCCCAATTGGGGGATAAGAGGTTGAGAAGAAAAAAACCATGAAAATGGCCATTTTTTGTTGTTAAAGACGCCGTTAACAATTAAAAATCAAGAATTATTTTTTTCTTACGCGGAATTTTGTCAAGAGAGAGAAAAAAATTATTGGTTATTAAATGTTAATTGCTAAATAAATATTATGCCCATTTTCAAGCGCCAGCATTTGAAAACAAAAGAGAGAAAATTTTTCGTGGCAAACAGAAGCGCGATGCCGTTGCCGGATCTGATAGAGGTGCAAAAAAATTCGTATGATTGGTTTTTAAAATTTGGAGTTAAAGAACTTTTTGACGAGGTGTCTCCGATAACAGACTTCACGGGCAGAGATTTGGAATTATACATGGAAAATTATTATTTAGACGAGCCGAAATTTGACGAGGTTGTTTGTCGCGAGAGAAATTTGACTTTTGAAGCTCCGTTAAGAGTTACGGCTCGCCTGTTAAATAAAAGAACCGGACAATCAAAAGCGCAAGAAATTTATTTGGGCGACATTCCTTTGATGACTCAACGCGGGACATTCATAGTGAACGGAATTGAACGGGTTGTGGTTTCCCAGCTAATCAGAAGCGCGGGCGCTTTTTTTACCGCGGAAATTGTGCGCGGCCGCAGATATTATGGAGCCAAAATTATACCGAACAGAGGCGCGTGGATTGAAATTGAAACAGACATGAACAATGTCATTTGGGTGAAAGTTGATCGCAAAAGAAAAGTGGCGGCAACTTCTTTATTGAAAGCTTTTGGGTTTAATTCGGATGAGAAGCTTGTGGAATTATTTAAGGATGTTAATAAACACCCGACAGTTGATTATTTGGAAGCTACATTAAAAAAAGATTTGGCAAAAAATACCGATGATGGCTTGATAGAAGTGTATAAAAGAATCCGCCCTGGCGATCTCGCGACTGCTGATAATGCCAAGAGTTTGATTTACGCGATGTTTTTCAACTTTGAAAGATATGATTTGGGTCGTGTCGGCGTTTATAAATTCAACACGAAATTTGATTTGAATTATAAATCTGATGATTACGACAAAAAAGAAAATAGAGTTTTATCTCCGGAAAAATTGCTGGCCGTTATTAAAGAAGTTGTTCGTTTAAATGTTACCCAAGAAGAGCCGGATGATATTGATCATCTTGGTAATAGGCGCATACGCGCGGTTGGAGAATTGGCGCAAAACAGATTCAGAGTAGGCTTAGCCAGAATGGAGCGCATTGTGAAAGACAGAATGAGCACGCAGGAATTGGAAACTCTCTCCCCGAATAAACTGGTAAATGCCAGACCGGTAATCAGCGCGATCAGAGAGTTTTTCATGAGTTCCCAGTTGTCGCAATTCATGGATCAGACAAATCCATTATCTGAATTGGAGCACAAGAGAAGGGTGAGCGCTTTGGGTCCCGGGGGTTTGTCCCGCGACCGCGCCGGATTTGAGGTGCGCGATGTGCACACAACCCACTACGGGCGAATTTGCCCGATTGCGACTCCGGAAGGTCCGAATATCGGTTTGGTAAATCATCTGTCCAGTTTTGCAAGAGTAAATGAATTTGGTTTTATTGAAACTCCGTACAGAAAAGTTTTGCGCGAAGTGCAAAACGATCCAAAATTCACCGAAGGTGAAATTTTATTGAATGACGCCGATGGTATTAAAGCCGGAACCCAGATTACGAAGGAAGTCGCGGCGAAACTTGCAAAATCAAAATCAAAAGTAATTCAGATTAAACCAAGAGCGACAAATGAGGTCATATATTTGAACGCCTTTAAAGAAGAAAAAATGGTAACAGCCGCGGCCACTTTAAAAATGGATAAGGACGGTTATTTTTTGGATGAGTCAGTGCCGGCGCGCATTCACGGAAATCCCGGCGTAGCGAAAACCGTTGAGCTTGACTACATTGATGTGGCTTCAAATCAAATTATCAGCATCGCCACATCCTGCATCCCATTTTTGGAACATGACGACGCGACTAGAGCTTTGATGGGCACGAACATGCAGCGCCAGGCAGTGCCTTGCATCAAGCCGGAACAGCCGCTTGTCGGAACCGGAGTTGAAGCAAGCGCCGCGTATTATTCCGGTTATGTTGTTTTAGCCGAGGTTGATGGCGAAATCACCGAGGTTGATGGCAATCATATTGTTTTGACTGATAAAAAAGGCGACAAGCATACATATAATCTAAGTAAATTTGTAAGATCAAATCATTCAACTTGCGTTAACCAGACTCCGATTGTCAATCTTGGCGACAAGGTTAAGAAATGGCAAGAGCTGACAGATGGTCCGGGAATCAACGATGGCGAATTGTCTCTTGGGCAAAATATGTTGGTGGCATATATGGTGTGGGATGGCTATAACTATGAGGATGCCATAATTATTTCAGAAAAAGTAATGGAAGCGGATCGTTTTACTTCAATTCATATTGAGGACTATTCAATAGATATCCGTGAAACAAAACTCGGGCCGGAAATAGTTACTTCTGACATTCCGAACGTAAGCGAAGAAAAATTGAAAAATTTGGATAGCGAAGGTATTGTCAGAATCGGCGCCGAAGTCAAATCCGGCGATATTTTGGTTGGCAAAATTACTCCAAAAGGCGAAACCGAATTAAGCGCGGAAGAAAGACTGCTTCGCGCCATTTTTGGTGAAAAGGCTCGCGATGTTCGTGACTCTTCATTATATTTGGAACATGGCGAGCATGGGCGCGTAATCGGCATAAAGATTTTTTCCGCGGAAAACGGCGACAAGTTGCAACCCGGAGTTATTAAACAAGTTCAAATTCGCATCGCCGATATGCGCAAAATTCAAGTCGGAGACAAAATGGCCGGCCGTCATGGGAATAAAGGCGTAATTTCAAAAGTTGTTCCGGTCGAAGACATGCCTTTCTTGGAAGATGGGACTGCGGTTGATATAATTCTTTCTCCGCTCGGCGTTATATCTCGTATGAACCTCGGTCAGTTGCTTGAAACTCATCTTGGTTTGGCGGCCAACGCTTTGGGCTATAAAGTTGCGACACCGGTGTTTGATGGCGTGACAGAGGCGCAAATTAAAGAAGAGCTGAAAAAAGCCGGGTTCCCGGAAAGCGGACAGGTTGCATTATTTGATGGACGCACCGGCGAACCGTTTGATAATAAAGTTACGGTCGGTTACAACTACATGTTGAAATTAAACCACATGGTTGAAGATAAAATTCACCAGAGATCAATTGGTCCATACAGTTTAATCACTCAACAGCCGCTTGGCGGCAAGGCGCAATTTGGAGGTCAGAGATTTGGAGAAATGGAAGTCTGGGCTCTTGAAGCTTATGGAGCCGCGCATACTTTGCAGGAGATTTTGACCATAAAATCGGATGATGTGCCTGGGAGATCAAAAGCTTATGAAGCCATCATAAAAGGCGAGGAGATCAGTCGAGTCAATTTGCCGGAGTCATTCAATGTTTTGGTGCGAGAGCTAAAAGGTTTGTGTCTTGATGTAGAGTTGTTGCAAAGATCAGAATCCGGGGAATACAGACCAGCCGCGGAAGCGAAAAGACAGAGAGAAAAGGAAGCCGCCGCAGCCCTTGAGGCAAAAATCGAATAACAACACCAATTAACATTTTCAAATAATATGTCAATAGAAAATCTTCATTTAATGGATTTCGACGCTATCAGATTAAAACTCGCTTCTCCCGAAGTTATTAAGGGTTGGTCTTTCGGCGAAGTTTCCAAACCGGAAACCATAAATTACCGCACGCAAAAGCCTGAAAAAGGCGGTTTGTTTGCCGAAGAAATATTCGGGCCGACCAAGGATTGGGAATGTTATTGCGGAAAATATAAAAAAATCAGATATAAAGGAATCGTTTGCGACAAATGCGGCGTTGAAGTTACTCACTCTTCGGTTAGGCGCGAAAGAATGGGACATATTGAGTTGTCCGCTCCGGTAAGTCATATTTGGTTTTTGAGATCAGTGCCATCAAAGGTTGGTTTGGTCTTGGATTTGTCAGCCCAATCTTTGGAAAAGGTAATTTACTTCGCTTCTTTTGTAATTACTCATGTTGACGAAGATGAAAAGAAGAAAACTTCTGATTTATTGAGGCAGGAATATAAATCAAAAAAGAAACAGATTGAAAGAGAAACTGAATTGGCGATGCAGAATGCCAATGATAAAAAAGCCGGAGCCGAAGCGCTTAAAAAATTACAAGAAGAAGCGGAAAGGAAGTATAAGGCTTTGGATGTTGATTTCCAGCAGGCTGATAAAGATTTGAAGGAAATTCAGGTTTTGAAAATTATTTCAGAAAATAAATATCAGGAATTGTCTCTGCGCTATGGACATTTGTTTGAGGCGTCAATCGGAGCCGATGCAATCAGAAATTTGCTCGGCAGAATCAATCTTGAGGAAACAGTTAAAAAATTATCAGAAGAACAGGTAAAGGTTAAGGGTTCAAAATTAGAAAGAATGATTAGGCGAAAGAAAATTTTGAAGAGTTTTTTTCAAAATGATATTCGTCCGGAGTGGATGATTTTGCAGATCATTCCGGTTATTCCTCCGGATTTAAGGCCAATGGTGGCTTTGGACGGCGGACGATTTGCGACTTCGGATTTGAACGATCTTTACAGACGGGTGATCAACCGCAACAATCGTTTGCGCCGGCTTTTGGAATTGGACGCGCCTGAAGTAATTTGCAGAAATGAAAAACGAATGTTGCAGGAAGCAGTGGACGCATTGATAGACAACAACGCTAGACATTCAAAAACCGTAACCGCTTCCACCGGACAAAAAAGACAATTAAGATCTTTGGCCGATATTTTGAAAGGCAAGCAAGGACGCTTCCGCCAGAATTTGCTTGGCAAGAGAGTTGATTATTCCGGCCGTTCGGTAATTGTAGTTGGCCCAAATTTGAATTTGGACGAGTGCGGTTTGCCAAAGAGAATGGCGTTGGAATTATTCAAGCCGTTTATAATGAGCGAAATTATTAAACGCGAATTGGCGCATAATGTCCGTAGCGCTTCTCGTTTTATTGAAACTGAACAGGACGAGGTTTGGGATATTTTGGAAGAATTGACCAAGAAGACACGCGTTCTTTTAAATCGCGCTCCGACATTGCACCGCTTGGGCATTCAGGCGTTTCATCCGCGTTTGATTGAAGGCAAGGCAATCCAGTTGCATCCGTTGGTTTGTACGGCTTTCAACGCCGACTTTGACGGCGACCAAATGGCCGTGCATCTTCCTCTGACTGCCGAGGCTCGCTGGGAAGCGGACAACTTAATGGCCGCGGAGAAAAACATTTTGAAGCCAGCCACCGGAAGTCCGGTGATTACTCCGAGACAAGACATCGCTCTCGGCTGTTATTATTTGACCAGATTTGATCTGAACGATACCGGCGAGGTCAAGAGATTTTTTAGCTCGGAAAAAGAAGCCATTTTTGCTTATAGGGCAAGAATAATTACTTTGCAGGAAAGAATCAAAGTAAGATTTAGTGATTTAAGCAAATTTCCTGAGGGCACGAATCTTTTGGTTGTAACTTCTGTCGGGCGGCTTCTGTTCAACAACATACTTCCGTCAACCATGGCGTACTTTAATGAAATGGCGAATGTAAAGAAGTTGGGGACAATTATTCGTTATTGTTTGGAGTTTTCCAAAGATCCGCAGGAAGTCGCAAATTTTTTGGATGAGTTAAAAAATTTGGGTTACAGATATGTTACTAAATCCGGGTATTCTTTGGGCATGGACAATTTTCCTTCCATTCCGGAGAAGCAAGGCATACTTTCCGAGTCGGATCAGCTTGTTAAACAAATTGAAGAACAGTACCAAGAAGGCTTGTTGACCCAATCAGAACGACACGCAAAGATATTGGAAATTTGGACTGAAGCGAAAGATAGAATTGTCGCGAAAAATCAAACCGCTCTTACCAAAAATGGTCCGGTATTTGCCATGATTGATTCAGGCGCGAGAGGAAGCTGGGGCCAGCTCGGTCAGGTTATCGGCATGAAGGGCTTGGTGGCTTCTCCTTCTGGAGAAACTATTGAATTGCCGGTAAAGGGCAATTTTAAAGAAGGTTTTGACGTCCTTGAGTTTTTTATCTCCTCACACGGTACCAGAAAAGGCTTGACAGATACGGCTTTGAGAACAGCCAACGCGGGTTATCTAACCAGACGCTTGGTTGATGTCGCGCAGGATGTGATAGTTTTTGAAGAAGATTGCGGCGACACAACCGGAGAAGTGTTCACAGCCGGGCAGTCTAAAATTATGGGCGAAAAATTATCTGATCGCGTTTGGGGCAGATATACTTTTGAAACAGTTAAGGCTGGCAATAAAATAATTGTCAAAGAAGGCGAGATTATTGACGACAAGGCTGCCAGAATGATTGATGAGCACAAGATTGATACGATTCGCGTGCGTAGTGTTTTACAGTGCAAAATGGATAAAGGAATTTGCCGAAAATGTTATGGATTTGATTTGGCGAAGAATAAGTCAGTTGATTTTGGGGTTGCGGTTGGTATTATAGCCGCGCAATCAATTGGCGAGCCGGGCACCCAGCTGACTATGAGAACTTTCCACACCGGAGGTGTCGCGGGCGGCGGAGATATTACGCAAGGCTTGCCTCGCGTAGATGAATTATTTGAGGCGCGCAGTCCGAAAAAACAGGCATTGCTTTCAGAAGTTTCCGGCACCGTTGAAATTGAAAAGGCTGATGGCAAAATTATCACTTCAGCAAGCGGGAAGAAAATTTTTGAAGGACGCAGAGGGCAAGAAATTGTCCATGTTCATTTTTCCGGCGTTGATGAAATGAAAATTAAGTGCAAGGCCGAGGATGAAATCTTGATTAAAGACAGCGCGACAGTAAAAGAAGACGAAGTGCTGGTGGTAAGGGGCGCTTCGGGTGAAGAAATTAAGGCGAAATATTCCGGAAGTGTGAATATAGAAAGGAATATGATCACTTTAACCTATGAAGGGCCTCATGTAAGGGACTATATTATTCCGCTCGGGTATAAGGTGCTTATAAAAAACGGAGAAAAAGTTGAAAAAGGCGACTCGCTTACTGATGGCAGTATTAATCCGCATCATTTGTTTGAATTAAAAGGTCGTGAGGCGGTTCAAAGATACATTTTACAGGAAGTTCAAAATATTTATTCATCGCAGGGCCAAAAAGTAAACGACAAGCATGTGGAGTTGATTATCCGTCAGATGTTTAGCCGTATATATATAGAAGATGCCGGAGATACTGATTTACTGCCCGGCGAAGTCGTCGAGAAAGCACAGTTGGCGTTTTCCAACAGGCAGGCGCACAAGGACGGCGGAAAATCCGCGACTGGTCGCGAGCTTTTCTTGGGCATCAGTCGCGTCGCGCTTTCAACACAGAGCTTTTTGTCCGCCGCTTCGTTCCAAGAAACCGCCAAGGTTCTTATTAACACCGCCATCACAGGCAAGATTGACTATTTGGAAGGTTTGAAGGAAAATGTAATTATTGGCCGATTGATTCCGGCCGGGAGCGGGTTTAAACAGTAATACAGGAGGAACCTTTATTTATTAATCGTAATTTTATATTATGGATTCAAACATGCCGCAACAGCCGGCTCAACAGCTGGCAAAAAAGTCTAACGTTAAAAAAATCGTTATCGCCATCGTGATTTTTTGGGTAGTGGCTGGTGTTGTTTTGGTCGCGATTAAAGGTTTTGGCAAGAGAAATTATGTAGATTACACACCGATCGGCGATTCAGGCCCTTATGCAAGCTGGGTGGAATACAGTTCTGTGCCTGCGGGATTTTCCGCAATTTTCCCGGCCAAACCTAGCGAAGTCAAAGACAAGATGGATCCAAAGAATACAGAAGTGGACTATGATTATTATTCTTACACTGCCGTGGATAAAGAAGGGTCGGTATTTATCGTCAATCACTCAAAATACGCCGCGAGTGTTAACATGAGCAAGCCGGAAAATAATTTACAAAATGGTTTAAACGCCATGATTGAAAGCACGCCTGGAAATGAATTAATATCGTCAGAGAATTCAACTTTTGGAGACCACAAAGCGACCGAGTTTGTTCTGGCTAACAGCGGAATTGGTATAACCATGAAAGGCTGGCTTATTGCGGTTCCAGAAAAAAAGGAGATGTATCAATTGCTCTACGCCCATAAAGGAAGCGGGAGCGAAGCGGATTTTGGCAAGTTTGTTGATTCGTTTAAAATTAAATAGCTTGGTTTAATAAAAACGCCCTGACGCAAAGTCGGGGCGTTTTTAGTTTGATTTTCCTTAAATTGCAGAGTAAAATAGCACATGTATGAAAGAGAAATTAATAATCGCGTCAGTGTTTGTTTTAGCTATTTTGGCCGGGTTTTTTGGCTATTTTTATGCCGGTCAACAACCGTGGAGCGCGGTAGATTTTTCGCTTCCATTTAAAAAAAATCCAGAGAATCAAACGTTCAATAATTCATATTCAAGCGACCTGGAATTTTATGATAATTTTTTTAAACAAATTACTTCTACAAATCGCGTTAATGAAAAAGTTTATTCCGGCGTAATTCCGCACCATCTTGTGGCTGGAAAATACATTGCCGGATTTTTACAGAGCTTGAGCGAGCAGGAGCCAAAAACAGTCGTGCTCATCGGGCCTAACCATTTGCAAAAAGGGGCTGATAATATTGTTACCGGGGCAAATGGGTGGAATACGCCGTATGGAGTTTTAAAAACTGATGAAAAAAATATTTCCGAATTGGCCGGGGCGGGCGTAAAAATTAATGATGATGTTATTAAAGAGGAGTGGAGTATTTCCGCCCTAGTTCCGTTTATTAAAAAAACTTGGCCGCGCGCGCGAGTAGTTTCTATAATTATAAAAAATAAGGCCGACCAGCCAAGTTTGGATTTATTGGCTGATAAACTTTCAAAAATTTTGCCCGAAAAAAGTTTGGTTTTGTCCAGCGTGGATTTTTCACATTATCTTTCAAAAGAACCCGCAAATTTTCACGACGAGCTTTCAATTAATACGCTCGCCAGCGGCTATTTTCCTAATTTAAGAAAGATTGAGGTTGACAGCCCAAACAGTTTGTATGCTCTTTTGAAATATAACGAGCTGAAAAAAGCGCAAAATTTTAATCTGTATTCTCACACAAACAGCGCGGGTATTTTAAATCAGGAATTGAACGAAACAACCAGCCATGTCATTGGATATTACAAAGAAGGCGAAGCGAAAGAAAAACCGGAAATCATGTTGCAATTTTTTGGCGATATGATGCTGGAAAGAAACGTGGCCAAAGCAATGGGCGCTGATGGGTTGGATTATTTATTTAAAGAAATTAAAGCGCAGGAAAATAGATTTTTTTGGGGGATGAATATTTTGTCGGCGAATCTGGAAGGGCCGTTCGCGCCTAAAAGGATTGCCACAACAAAGGAAATCGCGTTTCGTTTTGACCCGTCGCTTGCCAAAGAGCTGAAATCTTACGGATTTACGATGTTCAATCTGGCGAACAATCACATGCTTGATATGGGTTGGGCGAATTTGGATTTTACGAAAAAAGTTTTGGCGCAAAATAATTTGGGATTTTTTGGCGACGAGCTTCGGGAGGGGCCGGAATATACAACGATCGTCGGCGAAGAGCTTGGGTTGCCGTACAAAGTCGCGTTTATCGGCGTGAACAACACGGATCACGCGCTAAAAATGGACAAGGTTAAAAAAGCTGTCAGCGAGGCAAAGCAAAACGCGGATTTTGTTATAGTAAATATCCACTGGGGCGTTGAATACGCGCAAAAATCAAATGAAAATCAGCGGGAGCTGGCTCATCAGTTGATAAATTTTGGCGCCGACGCTATAGTCGGACATCACCCGCATGTTGTTCAAGAAATGGAAATTTATAACGGGAAGCCGATATTTTATTCACTCGGCAATTTCATTTTTGACCAATATTTTTCAAAGGAAACGCAAGAGGGGTTAAGCATGGGATTGGTGCTGGGGAAAGACGGAGTCAAAAAGGTTTATGTTTTTCCGTTTTATGGCGAAAAATCACAAGTGAAGTTAATGGAGGCAAAACGCAAGTCGGATTTTTTTGATTGGTTTGAGAATGGCAGTAGAATAGATAAAAGGAAATTTGAAGATGGGAATATTAATATTTAAATATGTCAGGACACTCAAAATGGCACAATATACAGGAAAGGAAGGGGAAACAAGACGCGGCGCGAAGCGGGCAGTTTACAAAAGTAAGCAAACTCATTTCGGTCGCGGCGAGAAATGGCGGAGATCCCAACGCAAATTTTTCTTTGCGTTTGGCGATTGAAAAAGCCAAAGAAGTCGGTATGCCGAAAGACAACATTGAACGCGCCATAAAAAGAGGCACAGGCGAATTGGAAGGCGCGCAGATTGAGGAAGTGGTTTATGAATGTTATGGGCCGAGCGGAGTGGCGGTGCTGGTAAAATGTTTAACGGATAACAAGAACAGAACTGTTTCAGATATCAAACATATTTTTTCTGGAAGCGGCGGATCTCTCGCCGGCGCAGGAAGTGTGATGTGGATGTTTCAACAGATGGGAGTTGTCGCGATTAAAAAAGAACATTTGGCTGTGGCAAACAAGCCGCTGGAAGAATTTGAGATGGCAATGATTGAAGCTGGAGCCGAAGATATCGCGGATTTTGATGATCAAATTGAAATAAAAATAAAAATGGAAAATTTTCAAAAAGTGTTGGCCTCGGTGAAGGAATTAAAAATTGAACCGTTGGAATCCGGTCTGCAGTGGGTGGCGAAGGACAAGGTGTCGGTGGGCGCAGAGGTTGGAGAAAAACTTGGAAAATTATTTGAGGAGCTGGACGCGAATGATGATGTTGAAGATTATTTTACTAACGCGGAGTAATAGTTCAGTATGAATCAAGAAGTTATTCTCGGCATTGATCCCGGTTTTGGCCGGGTGGGCTATGGAATAATTAAAAAAAATGAAAAAGGCGATTGGAAGCCGGTTGCTTTTGATTGCATTGAAACATCCGCGAAGAAGTCATTTGTGGAACGTTTGGCGGAGATTCACGAGGCCCTAGAGTATTTGATAAAAAAATACAAACCCACGCGCATGGCAGTGGAAGAGCTTTTCTTTTTTAAAAATGTAAAAACAGCCATGGATGTCGGGCAGGCGAGAGGCGTGATTTTGCTCACGGCTGTTGAAAATAATTTGCCGGTTGATGAGTTTACTCCGCTTCAGGTAAAGCAGGCAATGACCGGTTATGGCCGGGCTGAAAAACAACAGATGCAAAAATTAGTCGCGATGCTTCTTGGGATTAAAGAAAAAATAAAATCAGATGATGCGGCTGACGCGCTCGCGGTGGCTCTCTGCGCCGGACAGAGTTTGTGGGCGAAGAGGATATAACATATGCGCCTATGCGCAGTTTTTTTTCGTTGTTACGGGGTTCGCAAAATTTTATTCAAGAATTCTAATTGATTTAATATTATCCATATAAGGACCACTAAAGCATTGTTCATGTTCACCACATTTGTATTCGTAAATATGCCCTATTACTTCTACGGTTTTGCCTTCGTACTGATTCGCCTCCTCGCATTTATTTGCAAAATCAATCAACAAAGCGCCACTAACAACTCCCATACATCCTTTTGCTCCTCTAAAAACACCGGTTATTTTGGTATCTGTTGATTTTGGCATAGAAAGATAAATGATGGCAAAACCGACTAAGATTACTAAAATAATAGAGATAACGATGGTTTTTTTGTTCATAATTTGAATAGTGAAATAGGACATATAATTATCTTGCGTCGGATGGGTCGCGGGTATGTGATGTGCGTTAGCATACGGGCGTCAGCCGTGTATACACGCTGCTATATCCTTCGAAGGGCTAAATTTTAGTGCAATGTCCCATCATACTTAAAGTATAAAATATCTGGCTATCCGTAATTAATCATCGATAAATAAACTATGCAATAAGAGAAAAAGAATAGCGCACGAACCTATGAATATTGATGTATAAACCAAAACAGAGCAATCTTTATTTTTTTTGGCAGCTATTATACGCTGTCCTAAACTTGCCGTCATTATGTTAGCTTAAATGGTTTTCCATGACCAGGCACTATGTAGTCCGCAATTTTTAAAATTTTTTCTCTGCTTTTGTGTAATGCGTCTTTGTCTTTCATGTATGGATCATCAAGATTCAGTAAACTCTCCTTATCAGTTTGCTGTTCTTCATTGTCTGGCCACCAAAATAGATCTGCAGAAATCGCGACTTTGCCATATTCGTCAGTATCTACCAAAACAGCGCAGTGGAATTGATCGTGGCCTGGAGTAGAAGTAATCTCAATATCTGTGCCTGGTA
>JBBTQE010000003.1:0-22068 GCA_038065775.1 Patescibacteria group bacterium | reverse complement strand
CCATTGCCGGAAACAAACCTAACGCTAAACCACTCTTCCGCAAAGGAATCAGGCAGGTTTTCACTTCCGGATAAAATAAATTTTACCCGACAAAGATAAATTTGAGATTTTTCATCATAATCATCAATAAGCTGAACATCCCCATAACGAAGATAAGACGACCGAACCACTAGGACAGCATTCTTTAATGTTTCGCTCGCCCAATTGGATGAATTTAAATCTTTGACTTTAAAAATACTAAAAACAGCCGAGTCAATCTCGTAAATTTTATCAGGCTTTATGTCTGTTAAATTTTTAAGTTCTTTTAATTCCATACTAGATGCTAATCAGATTAGTTTCTTATACTTCAACTCCCACCGCCTCTCCGACATTTTTAAATCCGTCTCTTTTTAGCAACCCAGCCAGTTCGCTATTTATTTTTCTTATCACTAACGGTCCGCCATAAATAAAGCCGGTAATCATTTGCACGGCGCTTGCGCCAGCTTTAATTTTTTCATACGCGTCATTGGCGTTAAAAATTCCGCCGACCCCGATTATTTTAAGCTTACTTCCCGCCCTCTTATATACATGACGTATAATTTTATTGCTTTTATCTTGCAAAATTTTACCGGAAATGCCGCCCGGATAATTTAATTTTTCAGAAGCGCTTTTGAACACGATGCCATCTCGTTTTTTTAACAAATTGGAAATGACAATTCCAGTTAACTTATTTTCCACGCAACAATCCACAATCTGATCAAGTTCTTCTTCTTTAAAATGCGGCCCGATTTTTATGAACACATCTTTTGAAATATTTTTTTCCTGCATTAAATTGCGAATTTTTACAAGCAGATCTTTTATAAATGAAACCTGCGCGAACATTTCACAGCCAGCAACATTTGGACAGCTTACATTTAAGGTTATATAATCCGCGACAGAGTGCAATTTCAAAAAACTTCGCGCGCAATCCTCAACCATTTCAATAGTTCCAAGCCCATTTGACGGCGCGATGCTTATGCCGTATGGAATCAAATGCGAATTCAGCATCTGCATTTTGCTTAGCGCGTTTTCCGCTCCGCTATTTGCGAGGCCATAATATACAATCAAGCCTTTATCTTCCGGTATTCTCCAAAGGCGCGGCTTCGGATTGCCGGGCTGCTGCGCGTTCGTGATTGAACCAAGTTCGGCAAAACCAAAGCCAAGCATGGGATACGCCAGCGGCGCGTTAAAGTATTTATCAAATCCGGCAGAAAGTCCAACCGGATTTTCCAACGCAATATTTCCCAGCCTTACATTCAAAACTGGATTTTTTATCGCCAAAAATTTTCTAATTATAGAATTTATAAATTTTATTCTACTTACAAATCCTAAAATGCCAATAATAAAATTATGTATTTTTTCAGGATCTGTTTTAAAAAGTATGGGCCTGATTAATTTCTCGTAAATCACATTTCTTCTACAGTTTCAATTATTAATAATGACAACGCGTTTTCAAGAACTTGCTTGACCGACGCAGACAACGCCAAACGAGCTTTAATTAAATTTTTATTATCGGCTTTTAGCACTGAATGTTTATTGTAAAAATCATTAAACTGCTGGGCCAAATCAAAACAGTACCTCGCGACAGTTGAAGGGTTGTATTGTTCCAATGCTTCATTTACCACTTGGCGGAAATTTGCGAGCATCAGCACGAGCCGTTTTTCTTCCGGCGCGGACAGTAATTCATAGCCCTCTTTTAATATTCCCTTAAATCTTGCTTTCTTTAAGATGCTATTAATGCGCGCCACGGCATATAAAACATAAGGGCCGGTGAAACCATCAAAAGACAGCGCGGACTTTTTATCAAAAATAACTACCTTATCGGCGGCGTGTTTCAGCATGTCAAATTTCATGGCGCTCAACGCTATTCGCGAAGCCGTCTTTTCAATTATCTTTAATTTCCAATTCGCATGGCGAGATTTAATTTCCTTCAAAACGGAAACAAACACATCATGATAAAGTTCCCAAAACAGCACCACATTGCCGGTCCGACTCGCCATTGCTCCTTCTGGAAGCCTCACAAATTCATACGCCACGCACTTTAAATCTTTTTTCCATCCGGCGAGTTCCAATGTTTTAAATAATTGCTTAAAATAAAAAGACTGGCGGCTATCAACTACAACGATGCTTTTATCTATTTTGTATTTCTCAAATTTAAGCTTGGCCAAAGCCAAATCTTTAGTCGCGTAAAGCGAAGTGCCATCTGATTTTAGAATCAAAAAAGTTTCCAATCCAAATTCCTTCAAATCCACGATAACAGCCCCACCCTCGCCAGTTTTGGCCACGGCTGATTTTAAAAGCTCTCCAATCATATTCTTGCCAGGCTTTTCAACTTCACTTTCATAAAACCAAGCGTCAAATTTTACGTCGAGCAAATCATAAATTTTTTTGAATTCTTGCAGGCTCCACTGCTTTGTTTCTTTCCAGAGTTTAATTAATTCTTTGTCACCAGCCTCCAATTTTTGCTGTGTTTCTTGCGCTTCGCTTTTTAATTCCGGATTCTCTTCAATAGCGCGGCTTGCTTCAACATACATTTGACCAAGCCACTCGCCTTTGTTAGTCGGAGGAACTATTTTTTGGTATTTTTTTATATACCACAAACATTTAGCGACATGCGCGCCAATATCGCCGATATAATTCGCGCTAATAACCTTGTAGCCGGAACTTCGAAAAAGATTTACAAGAACAGAACCGATGCAAACATTTCGAAAATGCCCGATATGAAATTCCTTGTGCGTGTTTGGTTGGGAATACTCAACCATTACTTTTTCCTTCTGCTTTTCGCCCACTCCAAATTTTTTTCCTTTTTTGAGCACATCGGATATCGCCAATTTGGCGATCGCGCCGGTATCTAAAAAGAAATTAACATACGGCCCGGCCACTTCAATCTTTTCAACAATACCCGACTTTAAATTTTCTAATTTTACCCGCAATGACTCGGCCGTCGCTTTTGGATTCGCGCCGGATTCTTTCGCCAAATTAAAACAAGCGAACGCGAAATCTCCCATCGCCGGATTTGGCGGAATTGATAAGTCTGTCTCGCCTTTTACGCCAGCTTTTTGCAATAATTTTTTAATTTCTCCAGCGAATTGCATACTACTTTATCTTAACAAAAAACCTGCTGCCTTTTTGCACGACATCTCCACTGCTGACTTTTTCTTCAATTGACTGGACTTTTTTATCGTTAATCTTTACGCCGCCCTGCGCGATTACCTGCCGCGCTTCGGATGTGCTTTTGCAGATTTTTGATTCAACCAAGACAGTGACTATATCGCCCGCGCTCGGTTTTAATTCCGGGATATCTTGCGGCTTAGACCTGTCCTGAAACACTTTTTGGAAGTGTTCTTCGCCTTGTTTGGCGGATTTTTCGCTTAAAAATATGCTTACCACCTCATAGGCCAAACGCAATTTAAAATCCCGCGGGTTCGCTCCTTTTTTTATATCTTGCTCCATATCCGCCACTTCGTCCATTGACACTGCGGTGCACAATTCAAAACCTTTGCCAATCATATCATCGGTCCAACTCATCACTTTGCCAAACATGTCTTCCGGAGTGTCGGAAAGGGCCACCATGTTTCCCTCGCTCTTTCCCATCTTTTTACCGCCGGCATCAACCAGTAATTTTGTAGTCAAAACAAACTTTTCTTTATTGTTATATATTTTTTGCAAATCCCTGCCGACCAGCATATTGAATGTCTGGTCATTGCCGCCGACCTCGCCGTCAACATTCATAGCCACACTGTCGTATCCCTGCATCAGAGGATATAAAAATTCGTGGAGATAAATCGGCTTCCCTTCCGCTCGTCGTTTGGTAAACATATCCCGCTCCGACAACTGGTCAACCGTGATGTTAGCCGACAACTCCACAACATCTTTCATTTTCATTTTGGCCAGCCACTTGCTATTATATTTTACTTTGGCAGGATTTTTGCCTGAAAAATTTAAAATTGCGGAGACCTGTTTTTGATAGCTCTTACAATTTTCCAAAATCTGTTTGCGCATTAATTTTTGTCGAGTGGATGTCTTGTCCGTTGGGTCGCCGATCATGCCAGTAAAATCGCCGATGAGCATAATAATTTTATGCCCCAATTCCTGAAACTGGCGCAACTTAAGCATGGTGATGCCGTGGCCGATATGCAGTGTTGGCGCGGTCGGGTCATAACCGGTATAAAGCGTAAGCTGTTGGCCGGATTTTAACCGCGCTTCCAAAAATTCTTTCTTGGGATAAATATTTTCTACTCCCCTGGATAATAGCTCTGCTATTTTTTGTGGATCGGTATTCACTGGCATATAATTATTTTAAATTCTCAAACTGTTGTTGTAATTTTTCTAATTTTGATTTTACTTCGTTTAATTTATCCTGTTCTTTTTCTACAACTTCTTTTGGCGCGTTTTTGACAAATTCCTTATTGGCTAATTTATTTTCCAAACCGACCGTGTATTTTTTTAATTCCTGAATTTCTTTTTCTAGGCGCGCTTTTTCTTTTGTTGTGTCTACCGCTCCGGCCAAGTCTAAGGCAACCTCTGCGCCAGATTTTACAAATTCTAATTTTTCTAGCCGAGCTAAGGCCTTGATAATTTCCTCGTTGCCTCTTAATAATTTTTCCTTATTGCCAACATTGAGGAGCGCACCTATCTTTTTTGCCGGTTCAATACCTTTTTCCATTTTAAGCATGCGAATTTCCGAAACAATATATGCAATAAATTCAAAATTTACCATATCGCCATAATCTTGACCGTAAAATTCATCCAACGCTTTTGGCCAAGATTCAACCATTAATATAGCTACTGGCCCATACATTTCTTGCCAAATCGCTTCTGTAACAAACGGCATATACGGATGCCATAATTTTAATAATGTATTCAAAATAAAATTAAGAACTTGGCTTTTTTCTCCTTCCACTTTTGCAGCTTCCAAATACCAATCAGCTAACTCATCCCAAGTAAAGCGACGCAATTCTTCACCAGCACTTGAAAATTGATAACGGTCTATATAATTTTTAACAGATTCTATGACTATTTGACACTTTGCCAAAATCCATTTATCAGCATTCGTTTTTGGATTAGGAGCTAAGATATCCATTTTCGGCTCGTCTATATTCAACAACATAAAACGGGAAATATTCCATAGCTTGTTGGTAAAGTTTCTAAAACCGACAATTTTTTCCTCCGACAATTTCATATCGTTACCGGGTGTGTTGCCAACCAAAAGCGAAAGGCGCGTCGCGTCTGTTCCATACTTCGCAATCATATCCAATGGATCAATAACATTTCCCAGCGACTTACTCATCTTTCTCCCCTGCTCATCGCGCACCAAGCCGTGAAGGTAAACTTTTTCAAACGGAATCTCGCCCAACGCGTATGTTGTCATCAAAATCATTCTCGCGACCCAAAAAAATAAAATATCATAACCGGTTTCCATTACAGATGTGGGGTGATAATTTTCTAGATCTTCCGATTTGTTTGGCCAGCCCAAAGTAGAAAAAGTCCAAAGTCCAGAAGAGAACCAAGTATCTAAAGTGTCCGGGTCTTGAAAGATAGATTGCGAATCGCACTTTGGACATGTCTCAGGCGCATCTATGCTTACAATCGGCACTAGTTTCTCGCTTCTTGGAACAACAGTTTCACCAGTTACTTGTTTAACTCCTAAGCTATCAAGCTCGGCACAAGACAAGCAATACCAAACCGGAATTTGATGTCCATACCAAATCTGCCGGCTGATGCACCAGTCGCGCAAATTATCTATCCAATGAAAATATGTTTTGTTAAATCGCTCCGGAATAATTTCTATTTTTTTATTCTTTACAGCCGCCTGCATCAATTGTTTTAAAGATTTTTTGCCGCGGGCCTTGATTGGTTTGTTTACATATATAAACCACTGCTGTGACGGCAATGGTTCAATGGGCGTACCACAACGATAACAAACAGATAAATTATTCGGCGCTTCTTCTTCTTTTTCCATTAAATTATTTTGCTGTAAATATTCCACTACTTTTCGGCGCGCTTCTTTTGCTGTTAACCCTTCGTAATTTTTACTCGCATCACCAGTTATTTTTCCATCTTCGCCAATGATTTTTATGATCGGCAGTTTATTTTTCTGCGCCATTTCGTAATCAACCAAACTGTGCGCGGGTGTAACACCTAACGCGCCAGTGCCAAAATTCATATCCACTTCGTCGCTGGCGACAACTTTAATCTTCAAATCCGGACCACCCGCAAATTTTTTAACATCAAAAACTTGGCCAATATATTTTTTATATCGTTTATCTTTGGGGTTAACGGCGAGAGCGGTATCGCCAAGTTTTGTTTCGGGTCGAGTTGTTGAAATCGCAATGGGAAAATCTTTGCCGTATTTGAATGTGTAAATTTTGGCGGTTTGCTCTTTATACTCCACTTCGTCGTCGGCTAGCGTTGACAAACAATGCGGGCACCAATTCACGATCCTATAACCGCGATAAATCAAACCGTCGTCATACATCATCTTAAAAATAGTTCTCACGGCCAAATTTCTCTGCTCATCCAAAGTAAACGCCTCGCGCGACCAATCCAAAGACGACCCCATTTTTTTGCATTGATTTACAATCGTATCATGCGACTGTTGGGCAAACTTTTTTACTTCTTCCAGAAATTTTTCCCGTCCCAATTCTTGACGAGGATTTTTTAGGCCTTTGGCCACAAGCAATTTTTCTACTTTGGTCTGCGTAGCAATGGCCGCATGATCCGTTCCAGGCACCCAAAGAGTTTTGTCGCCCTTCATGCGATGATAGCGCGCCATCACGTCTTGAATTGCCAGCATGGCCGCGTGGCCCATATGCAAAGTTCCTGTCACATTCGGCGGAGGCAAAGCCATTGAAAACGACGGGGCTTTCTTCTCGGTAACTCCTTTTTTAACGCAAACATCAGGGTTAAACAGCCCTGAATCCTCCCATTTTTTATATATCTTGTCCTCGTAATTTTTTGGCTCGTAGGCCTTCGGCAGTTCTTTCATATCAAGTCCTAAATACCCACATATTTTACTAAAATAACGCAAAAAAATCAAATCCCCGCGTTCGCGCCCGCATCAGTTGACAAACTTTTGGCCTGCTGGTATTATTACCAGTTCTAAATATGTCAAAAAATGGCTAACTATAAGCGAAGTTTGGAACTATGCCATGCTTTAAAAGAAGAAAATAAATTTCCTTCTTTATTCAGCCCTGCTGATTATGGCCTTTAATGAGACCCAACAACTTAAACATTTAATTGATTCCAGCAAATACATCTTGCTGGCTCTCAATTCCACGCAAAATATTGATTCAATCTGCGCGGCTTTGGCATGGAAAAAATTTCTAGAAAAAATACACAAGCAAGCTGACATCGTGGCCGATAATTTTGTTATTCCAAAAAACCTAAAATTCCTAAAAAATATTGAGGGTGTTCAGCCGCAAATTTCTCATCTTCAAAAATTCATAATCAAAGTGGATGTTTCAAATATCAAAATTGATACGTTGAGTTATGACGTCAAAGATAATTGGCTTTCAATCTACCTCACTCCAAAACAGGGCATAATTTCAAAAAACGAACTACGAACCGCGACGACAAGTTTCAAATATGATCTTATAATCACAATCAATGCCCAAGATTTTGAATCGCTTGGAAATATTTTCTTCAACAATACCGATTTATTTTACCGATTGCCAATAGTAAACTTTGACACGCATCCGGCCAATGAACACTTCGGACAAATTAATTCGGTTGAACTGACAGCGACTTCAATTTCCGAGATTGTTTTTAAATGTCTGACGCAAATTTCAGAATCCGCGATTGATGAAGACATGGCCACCTGCTTGTTAACTGGGATGATCAGCCAAACGCAAAGTTTTAAAACAAACAATGTTACGCCTTTCACTTTAAATATCGCCGGCCAACTGATAAATTTAGGCGCGGATAGAGAAAAAATAGTCAAACACTTATACCGCACAAAAAGCGTCGCTTCTTTAAGAATTTGGGGCGGGGCGCTTACGCATATGGAAAGCGATCCAAAAATAGGATTAGTTTGGACGACTTTAACGAGAGAAGACTTCGCCAGGTCCGGAGCCAACGAAGAAGACCTTAAAGATCTGGTTGACGAACTTATCGCCAGCTCGCCGGAAGCGAAAATTATAGTTTTGTTATACGAAGAAATTTCGGCATCAAATAAAATCCGCGGCTACATTTACACCGATAAACAATATGACGCCAAACTGCTGGCGCAACCTTTCCAGCCGGATGGCAACAAAAAAATGGCGTCATTTTCTTTTGCCGGTAAAACCTTAAAAGAAGCTGAAAATGAAATAGTTGATAATATAAGAAAAATCGCGAGTTCTCAGTCTAATTAAATAAGCGGCTGGCCTCCCATTTCTTCCGGTTGAGCGACGTCTAATAATTTTAGAACTGTCGGCGCGACATCAGCTAAAACTCCCACCGGACGGATAAGACTTAAATCCCCCTCCGGCGGATCTCCGGCAAGACCGGCTTGCCCCAAAAAATCTTTGCCTATTATCACCAGCGGCACGGGATTCGTTGAGTGTTCCTTATCCATTTCACCTGTTTGCAAATTTAACATTTCTTCAGCATTCCCATGGTCGGCTGTTAGAACCATCACGCCATTTTGCGCCAAAATGTGATCTGAAATTTTCCCCAAACACTCATCGGTCACTTCGCATGCCATAATGCCAGCCGCCAAGTCGCCGGTGTGCCCCACCATATCCGGATTTGCGATATTCATCACAATAAAATCATACTTTTTGTTATCAATCGCCTTTACAACTTCTTTCGTAACTTCATACGCTGCCATTTCCGGCTTTTGCGCGTAAGTAGAAACCTTTGGAGAAGGCACAAGCAGTCTTTCTTCGCCGGGAAACGGCTCTTCAACTGTCCCATTTAAAAAGAAAGTAACATGAGCGTATTTTTCTGTTTCAGCGATGTGAAGTTGTTTTAACCCAGCCTTGCTAACGGCTTCGGCCAAACAATTATGCACGACAACCGGGGCATAAGCCGCCACAACAGGCAAATTTTTTTCAAATTCAGACATGGTGACAAAATACAAATCTCTCAAATATTCTTTTTCAAACTTGCTAAAACTCGGAACCACGAAAGCCTGCGTCAATTCTCTGGCGCGATCCGGTCGAAAATTAAAAAATATGGCCGCGTCTCCGTTTTCTATGGTCGTGACCGGTTTATTTCTTGATGTTATAACCGTCGGGATAAATTCTTCATCATAATTTTTTTGAACGTACGAATCCTCAATCGCTTGAATTGGATCTGTGGAATATCTGTCGGCTTTGCCTTCAGCCATCGCGCGATAGGCTTTTTCGCATCTGTCCCAACGGTTATCTCTGTCCATGGCATAGTATCTGCCGGACAAAGACGCAATTTTACCAACTTTAAATTCTTTCATTTTTATTTGCAATTCGGCAATGAAATCTTTCCCTGAATTATACAAACAATCTCTTCCGTCAAGAATCGCGTGAATATATACCTCTTTGAAAAGCTTATTCTGCTTGCACAATTCAAGCAGGGCATAAAGATGGTCGTTGCTTGAATGAACATTGCCGGGACTCACCAAACCTATCAAGTGCAACTTACTTTTATTTTCTTTTGCTTTTTGAACGGCGGAAAGAAGCGCGGGGTTCTTAAAAAAAGTTTCGTCGCTTATTTCTTTGTTGATTCTTGGACAGGTTTGATAATAAACCCTGCCGGCTCCAATATTTAAATGTCCAACTTCGGAATTTCCCATTTCACCAAACAGAAGTCCAACTTCATTGCCAGAAGCATAAATTGTAATCGTCGGATAATCTTTCAGGATTTTTTTGAATACAGGCATCTGCGCCCTTGTTACGGCATTGCCGTCTCCATCTGGCGCGACGCCCCATCCATCCACGATAACTAATACTACTGGCCTATACTTCATATTTAACTAATCTACTTCCAAAAAAACTTACACTAAACTTTTTGCCGTCATCTCTAGTGGTTTTTGGATGCCCATTATTTTCAAAATTGTCGGCGCAACGTTCGCCAGTTTTCCTTCCGGCAACTTACGCGGACATTTTACCTTGCTATTTACCAATATAAACGGAACCGGGCTTGTTGAGTGTTCTGTGTCCAACTCGCCTGTTTTTTCGTTGATCATGTTTTCTATATTTCCATGATCCGCGGTAATTATTGCTTGCCCGTCATATTTTATTATAGTCTTTAACACGCGACCAATCTCCCTGTCAATCGCGCTCACAGCGATCTTTGCGGCCAAAAAATTTCCTGTATGCCCCATCATATCAGAATTCGCAAAATTTACTGCTATAAATTCATATTGTCGAGATTCTATCGCTCCAATAAGATAATCGGCTATTTGTTTGGCGCTCATTTCCGGTTTGTCCGCGTAATTTTTAGCTTTCGGTGATTCTATTTTTACCCACTTCTCATCACAAAAATGTTGGACATAACCGCCATTCAAAAAATATGTAATATGCGCAAATTTTTCAGACTCGGCAATATAAAGCTGGCTTCGCGGGCACAAAGCTTGCGCCAAACCATTTTCAACATCTCTGCTTGGAAAGGCGGTCAGAACTCCCGGCAAATCAGGTCCAAAATCAGACAAGGCAACAAATCTTATATTTTTAGGAAATTTTTGTCTTGCAAAAGACTCGTGATTCATCTCTTTAAAATTTGTTTGAACAAAAGATTTTGTCAATTGTCTCGCGCGATCGCTGCGCAAATTAAAAAAGAAAACAGCGTCATTATCCTGCAGTGTTCCAACTGGCTTATTGTTGTTGATGATTACAGACGGACAAATAAATTCATCAGTATCTCCGCGATTATACGATTGAACAAGCGCTTCTTGGGCATTAGCGGACGCGCACCCCTTGCCGAGCACTATTGCCTCATAAGCTTTTTTAGTTCTGTCCCATTCTTTGTTTCTGTCCATTGCGTAATATCTGCCCATTATGGTTGCCACTTTTTCATTGCCATGAAAATATTCTTCTAGTTTTTTAAGATGTTGCGGCGCATCATGCTGGCCGGAATCACGGCCATCGGTAAATAAATGCAGATAGACCTGTTTTATCCTCTGGCTATGAAATAAATCAAGCAACGCGCGCAAATGTTCCGGACAAGAATGCGCGCTGTTGTGGTTGGAGAGCAGTCCCATTAAATGAACTGCCGTATTGTATTTTTTTACATGATGCAAGGCTTGAAAAAATGCGTTGTTTTTGAAAAATGTTCCGTCTTTTATTGCGTCAGAAATATAAGCCGCGTCCTGCTTTACGACTCTGCCAGCTCCTAAATTAAGATGGCCTGCCTCGCTGTTGCCTTCTTGTCCTTTAAATAATCCAACATCTTCTCCGCTAGCGGCCAACTTCGTGTTTGGATATTTTTTCAACAAAGAAAAATAATTAGGCGCCGTCTTTTCTGAAATAGGGTTGCCTTCTCCTGCTTCGGCTATTCCCCATCCGTCTAATATTGCCAAAAGGGTTGTATTAAATTTTTGCATAAAAATAAAATTAACCGCGTCCTTTGGTATTAAAAACCAAGCTCCATTTCAATTTCCATTAATCTATTGTATTTTTCAACGCGCTCGGAACGAGATAGCGAACCGGTCTTTATGTATTCCGAATTTACCGCTACGGCGAGATCGGCAATGAATGTGTCCGATGTTTCTCCGCTTCGATGAGAAATGCTTGTTTGGAAATGATTTTTCTTTGCCAGCATAATTGCGTCTATTGTTTCTGAAAGAGTGCCGATTTGATTTAGTTTGATTAATATCGCATTTCCCACCCCTTCTTTTATCCCTCGGGATAACCGCTCCACGTTTGTCACAAACAAATCATCGCCAACCAAGGCAACCGATGTGCCAATTTCCTTTGTTAAAATTTTCCAATGCTCCCAATCGTCCTCACTAAGCGCGTCTTCAATAGAAATAAGCGGATATTTTTTTATCCATGATTTTAAATTAGAAATCATTTTTAACGCATCCCATGCCTGTTTTTTATTTACAAAATAATATTTGCCATGGCTAAAAAATTCAGACGATGCGACATCCAGGCCCAAAAAAACATGCTTGCCGGGCTCCCAGCCGGCATTTTTTATAGCTTCCATTATCAACTGTAAAGCGCGCTCATTATTTAATAGTTCCGGCGCGAATCCGCCCTCATCTCCGACCGAAGTGGCATAACCTTTTTGGCTAAGCAATCCGGCCAAAGCGTGAAAAATCTGTGAACCCATGCGCACCCGCTCACGCAACAATTTGTGGCGCGGTATTATCATAAACTCCTGAATTGAAAGGCCGTTATCCGCGTGCCGCCCGCCATTTAAAATATTCATTGTAGGAATCGGCATGCGAAAACCGCTTTCTTTAATCCCATAAACTTTTCGTATATGCCTATATAAAGGAATTTTGGCCGCTTCCGCTCCGGCGCGGGCGCAGGCTAGAGAAACCGCCAAAATCGCGTTCGCACCAAGCTGAGATTTATTTTTTGTCCCGTCCAAAACGAGCATTTTATTGTCCAGCTCCCTCATTTTTTCAATGTCAAAACCGACAAGCTTTTTTGATATAATTGAATTCACATTCTTTACCGCTTTCAAAACACCCTTGCCTCCAAACCTCTTGCCCCCATCCCTTAACTCAAGCGCCTCGTGGCTCCCTGTTGAAGCACCGGAGGGAACTTTAGCCACGCCAGTCGCGCCGTTTTCAAGCGATACTTTTGCCTCAACTGTCGGATTTCCGCGCGAATCCAACACCTCCCTTGCAATAATCGTTTTGATTTTCATAAGCGAAATGAGTGAGCGAAATATTTAGCTTGCTAAAATATTTCCGAACGAATGAGATTATATGTGAAACTATATAATTGAAATGAGTAGGTGAAATTACATCGTTTTGTATGTTAAAAAAGCCAGCTTATTATATCATATTTGGAATTATTAAAAAAGCCCGCTTTTTTGCGGGCTTTTTTAGTTTTATCTTGATAATATTTCGTAGGTCACATTCACATTTACCGTAACATCCTTGCTTCCTCCAGAAACATAGGCCGGGCCTCCGCCACCGCCTTCTGCGCCCATGCTCATGCGCATAGAATAATAATCAGGCACGCTACCTTCATACTCATTATATGAAACAAGCGCGACTAAACGCACACCGAGTGAATCAGCCAATTTTCTTGCCTTTACTTTTGCGTCGGCAAGAGCCTTATCGCGAGCTTCTAATTTAAGATTTTCCGGATCATCAATGGTGAAGCTCAAACCAGAAACTTCGGTCGCCCCGTATTTTCCAGCTAAACCCAATACATCGCTTATTTTTTTAAGGTCTCTAATTTTTATTGTTAATGTATTCGTGACACGGTACCCTTTCAGCTCCTGCCCCTTATCCTGCGTATAATTATAATCCGGAAAAATGCTGTAATTTGTTTGTAAATCTTTATCTTCAATCCCCATTGCTTTCAAATCGGCCTCAACTTTATCCATAACTTTTTTGTTATCAACCTGGGCCTTGGCAACATCTTTGTCCGTATTTGAATGTCCGATTGTCGTGACCGCGATATCATTGTTGCCGACAACTTTTCCAAACCCGTTCACAGTTATAGTTCTTTCCAACTTATCAGCCCTTCCAATAAAGTCATATTTTTTAATATTATTCCGGATCAAAGTGCCGACATAAAAAACAGAATACACAAGCAACACTCCCAAAAGAGTTAAAAGTATTTTTTTGCCAAACCGACACGGATGCCAGCATTCTTTATTGCCTTGCGCTGTTGTCATAAATAAGCCTCCAATGAAACTACGACCGTGACAATCGCGTTTCAGTTATAATTAATAAAGGTTCATCGGAGTAAGCTCCGAGGTATACCACCTGTATTTACTCATTCGCTCGGAAATATCCAGTTCAATATTTTGTAGCTCGCAAGCGATCTAAAAATATTTCACTGGCTACTTCGCTCACTCATTTCGTAAATAAATTTTTAAAGCTTTTAAACCGGGCAGTTTTTTGCCACTAAGAAATTCTATCATGGCTCCCCCACCGGTGGAAACAAGATCCACTTGTCCCATTAAACCCAAATTTTGCAAAACCTCGACGGTTTCTCCGCCTCCGCAAACCCCATATGCCCTGCCTTTTGATCTACTCGCAACTAGATGGGCCATTGAAAATGTGCCAAACCTATATGTTTTCTCCTCAAAGCGCCCCATGGCGCCGTTCCAAACGATTGTCTTGGCTTTTTTTATAAATTTTGAAAATAATCTGATTGTCTTGGGCCCAATATCATAAATCCCATCGCCTTTTTTTATTGAAAAATTTTTATCAACATCCACCGCCATCGCCTTTTTGCCCTTCGCGTCTCCAACAATCACATCAACAGGCAAAATTATTTTCTTATTTTTTAACAACACGATCGCTTCCTTCTTAAAATTTTTATCTACCAACGAATCGCCGACTTTCAATCCACGCGCCCAAAGAATTGTATTAAACATCGCGCCACCAACCAAAATATGATCGGCAATCTTTAAGAAACTATTAATGACAGAAATTTTAGTTTCAATCTTGGCGCCGCCAATTATAGCCACCATGGGCCTTTTCGGTTTTTCCATTATTTTTTTAAGCCCATTTAATTCTTCCTCCAAAAGCAAACCCGCGTATGAAGGAAGATATTTTGAGACACCTGTAACTGACGCGGCGTCCCGATGCGCCACGGCAAAACCATCAAGCACAAAAATATCCGCCATTTCAGCCAATTTTTTTGCCAAACTCGCCTCGTTTCGCTCCTCCCCTTTAATAAAACGAATGTTCTCCAGTAAAGTAACACGGCCTGTTTTTTTATCTTCTAAAAACGCCAAACCGACTGTTTTATGCAAGAGCTTCGCGAGTTCCTTTGCCACAGGCGCGAGACTTAATTTTCTTTCAACACCATTGGGCCTCCCCAAGTGGCTGACAATAATTATCTGTTTTACGCCGTGATCGAGCAAATAATTTAAGGTTGGCAATGTTTTTTTAATCTTAAAATTTTCAACAACTTTTAAATTTTTTATTGGGACATTAAAATCCGCCCTTACCAGCACGGTCTTTCCATGTAAATTTTTAGCGCGTGATAATTCTAACACAAAAAATTATTACTCTAATATTGTACCACAAAATCAACCGGCGAACAATTTAAATATTTTTATCAGGCCAAATGTAATTCTCAAATGCCCACTCCGCTACATCGCGCGCTTCACTAAATCGCTCTTCGTTGCTATTCGCCCCCATTACAACGACTATAATTTGACGCTTATCTTTGTTAGTCAAACTGACCGCAAAATTATATTTAGAATCATTTATAAAACCTGTTTTACCGGCTATATCTTCAACTTTAAAATTATTCGGAACCCAATTGGTCAATAGCCAGTTTGTGCTCCACACTTGTTTTGACTTGCTGGTTCCGATCGGTTTCGCAAAATACTCGCCTATCTGCAGGGTCGTAAAAATTTTATCAAATCTTAAGGCATCCCTTAATAACTTCGCGGCATCAATGGCGTTTGCCATATTCTTCGCTGACAATCCGGTCGGTTCCGAAAAGCGGGCTGAAAACAAACGTAGTTCCTTTGCTTTTCGATTCATCAGTTCAACAAAATGCTCCTCGGACAACCCGGATGATCTGACCAAAAGATTCATGGCTGTATTTGACGAGCCTACCAAAGCGATATGCCATAAATCATTCAAGGAATAAACTTCGCCAACATTAATATGGTGATCACTGCCGTCGAAATCAGATTCTCCAACTTTAGCTGTTGATGACCAGTCAATCGGCAAATCCAGAAGCGCCATCGCGGTCATTAATTTTGTTATGCTCGCAAGAGACCTTACTTCATTAATGTTTTTTTCAAATAAAATTGACTTGGTATTGCCGTCAATTGCAATCGCGGAAATTGCCGATAAATTTGGCGGCGCGGAAATATTTCCGCTCTTTAAAAATGGAACGGCCGGTTTGCTTGGCGGAAAAATTAAAGACAAGTCACCGCCAATTTCAGCCCTCGCCCCGCTTGCCGGAAAAATCCCTCTGAATTCTTTTTTTGCATTGAACGAAATTGGACTTAAAAACAAAAGCAGTACCCCTGCCAGCATCATCCCAAACGAAAAAATAAAATCAAATAATTTCTCTCTCATACTATAAGTTACCCTGCGTTCCGATTTTGGCAGTTTCTATAAATGGATGCTTATGAAGCTCGTCGTAATTCGGCAGCTCTCGCAAAGTATTTAATCCCAAATGCCTCAAATAATCCATCGTTACTTCGTAGGTCGGTAATAAACTCGCCTCGTCTTCCTTTTCTTTTACCAATCCTCTCAACAATAAATTCCTTATTATCAAACCGCAATTAACTCCGCGAATTTGCTCTAACTCCGGCTTTGTTATCGGTCCGCAGTATGAAATTACAGTCAAAGTTTCCAACTGTGGGCGCGTTAATTCTCCAGAAACTTCGGCCTTCAAAAAATTCTCCGCGGCTTCTTTATTGTCCGGGCTCGCGACCATTTGCCACTCCGCGCCGTTCTCCAACAAAATAATCCCGGAATCTTGGTGATTGTATTTCAATTTTAAATCTTCAAGAGCCGCCTTCACGTCATTTTCAGGCGCTCTCAATACGCCAACGATTTTTTTAAAAAACAGCGGCTTTGAGGCGACAAATAAAATTGATTCAAGTTTTGAAATCACAGACATATGATTTAACGAAATCATGCCGCGTAACGTCCTTTGAAACGCGGCGCTTTATATTTTTATAACAACCATGTCTTCGAAAGAATTTATTTGCTTAATCCTGATTGTTTTTTCTTTCGCGAGTTCTAACAGCGCCAAAAAACTCACAATCACTTCCGTTTTATTTTTTGCGCCCTCTAATAATTCCATAAAATTAAATTTCTTTGACCTTTTTAATAAATCCCGGAATGAATCAAGTTTTTGTTTTATTGAAATTGAATGATCAATCGTGACTTTTGGAAGCGGATCAATCGGTTTTAATCTGCGCAACAGCGCCTCAATCATGCTTCGTAAATTTTCCGCTCGCGCGTTTATTGGCAGAACAAATTCTTTAATTTTTACCGGAGGCTCAATTCTGCCATAAGCTATTTTGCCCGCATTCCATAAAACATTTATTTTTTTGCTCGCCTCAACATATTGCCTGTACAATTTCAACTGATCCGCCAAACTCGGTCCAGAATCTTCTTCTTCCGGCATCGCGTATTGTAACAAACTATACGATTTTAAAAAGATCAAACGCGCCGCAATCATTAGAAAATCCGCTAACTGTTCAGGACGGTTCTTCTCAAGCCTGTCCAAATAAGAAAAAAACTGCTCTGTAACTTTTGACAGGGCGATCTCGCTGATGCTCAGCTTTTCCTGATCAATCAATTGTAGCAGAAGATCAAGCGGGCCTTCAAATTTTTCAAGTTTTAATTCTGTCATATTTATAACAGCTTTTTCTGCCTTCTACTCTGCCATTTCTGCCAAATTTTGCGCCCAAGTTTTGTTAATTTTACTTCTTTGATAAACCATTTTTTCGGGGTACGCACGCCGTAACCCAGTATCGCCCCCTTATCTATCAGACGTTCAATACTTTTGGTAATTATTTTTGTTTTCAATGTTTCTTTGATTTTTTTGTCATTGTAAAAATCGGCAAAAATTCTGCGGTCAGTTTTTTGCCCTCCCCAGCATTTCATGATTATGTACTGCTGAAGTTGGGACAACATAATTATTCTTTTGCTAATTTTATATATGGGCTACACTGCATATACTCTCATTCGCTCGGAAACAATCAAACATATTTGATTATTTCTCTCACTCAAGTCGAATATGCACATCTTTTAACGACTGCTCCGGAAGCGGTGAAGGCGCGTTCATCATCAAGTCGCGGGCATCGCCTGTTTTAGGGAACGCAATCACCTCGCGGATATTCGGTTCGTTTGCAAGCAACATTGCGATTCTGTCAATACCGGGCGCAAATCCTCCATGCGGAGGCGCGCCGAATGTGAACGCTTCAAGCATATGACCAAAACGATTGCTTTGTTCCTGTTCGCTTATTTGCAGTAAATCAAAGATGCGTTTCTGCAATTCTCGTTCATGAATACGAATACTGCCAGAAGACAACTCATACCCGTTTAGCACCAGGTCGTACGCATTGGCGCGAATGGACATCAAATCTTCGCCGCGCATAAATTTCTCTTTGTCCTCTTCTTTGATAGAACAAAATGGGTGATGCTTGGCGGCAATATTTCCTTCTCCATCCTTTTCAAACATTGGAAAATCTAAAATCCAGGCAAAGGCCAACTCATTCGGATCGTTTTTATCCTTTCGCATGTCGGGTTTATCATTACCAAATTTTTCCATACATTCCGTGTAGCTTAATCTTGGGAATGGGGTGGAGGAAATCTTTTTTTCAGGAAATAATTTTGCAACCAATTCAATAAACATCGCTTCGGTATATTGCAAAACATCCTCTTGCGTGACAAAAGACATTTCAAAATCCAATTGCGTGAACTCCGGCTGGCGATCGCCGCGCTGATCTTCATCGCGGAAACATCGCGCAACCTGAAAGTATCTTTCAAAACCAGCCACCATGCAGAGCTGTTTGAATTGCTGGGGCGATTGAGGAAGAACATAAAAATCACCGGCGTGCAAACGAGATGGAACTATATATTCGCGAGAACCTTCCGGAGTTCCTTTCATTAGAATCGGTGTCTCGATTTCAACAAAGTCGTTCTTATGCATGTATTCTCTAAAAAAAGTAATTATTTTATCGCGCAAACGAATATTTTTTTGCATGCGTTCGCTGCGCAAATCCAAATATCTGTATTTGAGGCGCATTTCTTCGTTGATATTTTTTGTATCCTCGCTCACGTCAAACGGCATGGCCTCGGATTCATTTAGAATTTTTATGGATTTAGCCAGCAATTCCACATTGCCGGTGGGCATATCCGGATTTCTTTGTTTGGCTCCGCGCTCTTGAACAACGCCTCTTATTTCCACGCAATATTCCAGCCGCGCCCGCTTAAAGTCCTCCACGGATTTTTCATCCATTTCGCTTGGCACGCCCACCACTTGCACGATGCCGGAGCGATCGCGCAAATCCAAAAACATAATCTTGCCCATATTGCGTCGGGCATTCACCCATCCCTTTAACAAAACCTCCTGCCCTGCCTTGTTTATTGTTTCGGTTGTAAGAATTCGCATACACTTATACACTTGACAAATATTTAATTATGCTGTATTCTATATTTAGAATTCATATTGAAAAGCACCTCTTAACGGTTCGTCCTTAAGCGGTGTTTTTTCTTTTATACTCCAATTTGCGTCTTAAATTATCCATAAACACAATCTTTTCGCGGGCGGTTTTCTTCAGCAAAGTTGAACAAGTATCTTTGTGTGGGCTCATAACTAATTCAAGTTTGCCGCGCTGATATAGAAAATTAACTAAGCTATAAAAATCGCCATCACTTGTTATAATCACGGCCTTATCAAAATGATTTTCATAATAATCAACTACGCTTTGCAAAACCAAATCCGCGTCTATATTCCCCTTGTGTTTCCCGTCTTTATTTGGCAATACCGGTTTGAATTTTAAAACATAACCCGCCTTTTGTAAACTATCATATAAATCTTGATTCTGGGGTATATACCCGATAAACAGATAGGCGATGTCAACTTTATATTTATCTTTTAAGTATACTCTAAATCTTTGAAAATCAAGATCCCAGCCCAAACTTTGTATGCCAAGATTCAAATTTTGACTATCAATAAATGCATAATTCATATATGGGCATTCACCCAGCCCTTTAGCAAAACCCCCTGCCCTGCCTTGTTTATTGTTTCGGTTATAAGTATGCGATTCATATATTATTTACCTTTTCTCGCCGCTAGGGCGTATTGATAAAAATATTTTTCCATTGCTTCCGGCGAGTCATTGTATTGATTATTACCATAAAAAACATCGGCCAAAACCTCGCGCGAGCGACACAATTCCTTTAACGATTTTTTTCTGCGCGTATCCGCAATGGTCATATCCAAAAGATCAAAAGCGCGGTCTAAGGCCTTATCGCGTGACACCACATTACCTTGTCTTTGCCATTTGGTGGCGCGACCCACTTCGCTCCCCACATTCCCAAGCTGTTCGCTTAAAGACATGGTAAACCATTTTCCTTGCGCTAAATTTTGATGAATAAAATCTGCCATACTACCCAACAAGTTTATTTACAACTTCCAAAATTTTATTACGGGTTGCCTCGTCTTCCACTCCGCGCGACCGATTGCCTTGTCCGGGACGAATATTTATCATAGAATCAAATTCCATAAAATCACCATCCTTATTATCAGGATACAAATTTATTCCCCATAGATTTTCCTGCTTTGAGCCATTTTCCAACAACAACGCTTCCTCGTCAGCATGCATTTCGCCGCCAATGGCCATTATACCCTTTTCTAGATCTACCACACACTTCACCATATCGCCAAATCGTTCTTCAGCGACTTTTTTTAATTCAGGGAGAGAAATTTTTTCAGTGATGGTTTGTATTTCGGACATATTCATGTTGCCGCCTTAAAAACTGTTTCGGTTGAAAGTGTTCTCATATATTTGTCATTCTAAGCATCGCGAGGTTGTAGATACCCCGATGGATAAATCTCTGTCCGTTCGCGATTAAAAGTAAAAGTAAAAAATAATAAAAACCAGCGTCAAAACATCAGTCATTTTTAAACACGACCGAGAGACGGAACCCCCTGCGACCCCAACGATGCCCCCGATAATCGCCACCCATGCAACCGGCCCCGCCGCTCCACGAGCCGCCGACCACCAAACGGTTGCCGCTATCGGTTCCGTCTTGTTTGAGTAATATGGTTGACGTCAATTCAGAAGTATTGGTTTGGCTGTTTTTTGGCCGTTGTTTGGTCATTTGCCAGTTGCTTACCAGCGCCGGTGTGAGGATTACTTCGAAATTTGGAACAGACAGGTGTTTACCGGCAAAGGCGTCTTGAATACTTTTTTTGACATTGGGAATAAGTTTGGTGGTTATTTTATCCCAGTTTAAATTAAAATGATTCGCCTTTTTTCCAAATACCTTCTGAATAATGGGCAGTAATGGGTCTTTTGCGGCGTCGTTTCCTTCTACTGTTCCATACTGCTGAGAACCGTCTTTGTAATTTGGTTTTTGGATGGATTCGGTAATAATAATTTTACCTCCAAAACGTTCGGCTTCTGCTTTCAAGGATCGTGTGTAGACCTGGCCCCAGGTTTCTTTGTCCGATCCGACCACATCTTTGTTTGCGGCATCATTCCACCATCTGGGACGGTATGAGACAAGGCCGCGATCTTTGTCTTCGGCTTTTTGGGTTTTCGGATACATCTGAGCGAAATATTCATCTGTTAATTCTCCCGGTTCGGGCATAACCACCCTATCTAGCTCTTCGCCTTTGAATACTTCTGACAGCGCCTCTACGTATTCCGGGGGGGGAAAACTTTTCTCAAGCGTGGTGCGGCCCAACTCTTTTCTCATCGCCCTTATTTCATTAAGCATCTTATCCGCTTCTGCCGCATATTCCGGACCGAGTTTGGATTTGATCTCTTCATATTGATTATTTAATTTTTCAAACTGTTCTGTTATCAATTTGCGGTCTTCTTTAATATCATCACTAGTTACTTGCTCGGCTTTTTGTCTGGCCTGAAACAGGGCGCGCTCTTTCTTGCTTAAACGTAAAGAAAGTTTTTTTAGCCATTTTAGCTTTGCCGGTTCTTTCCCGGCGCTCTTCAAAACATCGTTGAAAATCGCCAACTCTTCTTCCAAATCAAAAATTCGCTTACCAATTTTAGACAAGTCAGCTTGAACAGCTTTTATTTCTACATCAGGCAACTCGGGCCGATGATCGGGAAATTTGATAATTCTCCCTTCCTGCCGATCGGGTTGAAATGTTGATTTTTCTGACATAAAATATTAACTATACAACTCCGCCAACTCCACCAAACGATGGGCATAGCCCACTTCGTTGTCGTACCAAGCGATAACTTTTACCAAATTTCCTCCAACCACATTCGTTA
>JBBTQE010000002.1:0-3659 GCA_038065775.1 Patescibacteria group bacterium | reverse complement strand
TTCCATCGCCGTCCGGATCCGTGTATTCAAATTCCAAAAGCACCAATTTTTCTTCGGTTGGGACCTCAACCTGTTGCTCATAGGCCAAAGCCGGTTCCGCGAAGACAAGCGAAGAAACCAAATTCTTCAGCTGGATTTCGGCCCTAACCTGCGGTTTCTTTGATCTGAATACAACAAAACCGCGAACGCGCTTAACCGGCTTGCCCGGTTTAACGGTAAGTTGGAGCGGTTTGCCAGAAATAGTGCTGATTTTTTGTTCCGCGCGACCCTTTGCTGTAAGTGAAAGAGCTATTTTAAAGTCAACCATTTGCCCGCCGGCTTTAGCAAAAATCACTTCCTGCGGAATCTTGTCTTTTACCGATTGGGTCATATCCGCGACCGGAATACCCTTGGCAGAATCCGGCTTGGTTATATCCAATTTTGGCGCTAATAAACCAACGGCGCGGGTCAGCCCGGGCAAATACATCTGGACGGATTTCATTTTTTCTATGTCGCTCATGCGATTGATGCCGACCCGCTTGAACGTATTGCCAACCTCGGGAAATTTGCTAGCCAATGCTATAAAATCTTTTGGCAGAGGAGCGAAAACAAATCTTTGAGTCGGTTCTGGATCAAGATATTCCCACTTGCCTGTCAGCGATGGCGGAGTAACTTTCGCGACAAATGTTTCAATCGGAACTTTTTTGAACGGCTCTTCTTTAAACAAATACGGCATCCAAAGTTTTACACGGTCAAAAACTTTTGCAATCGGAATTACAGGTAATTTAATTTTTGAAAATTGTTTGGTAAAACTGCCGGAGATTTTCTTTAACGTTTCAAGAACTTGGAGTTCGGCCTGTTTGACTGTATCAACCACACTCTCAACGACCTGCGCGAGCGGAGAAGGTTTAGCGAGAGGTTTGACAATTGGTTCTGCTGGTGGAGTAGAAGTAGCCGTACTTACGGTACTGGCAGGCAAAACTGGAGTTGATGTCGTTGATGACGCGACAGGAGGCGGTAATGACGGCGCGGGAGCCGAACTTACCGGAATTGCCGTGCCGCCTGAAGGCGGTGTTACTGCGCCGCTGCCACGCGCGCTTGCCGGCCGCCAGTCTGTAACAACACTGCAATTTACGCAACTAAAATTTATAATGCCTGTATTGGTTCCGCTGGCAGTCCCTGCGAACACTCCGCTTGCGCTAATAGTTACTCCGCTAAAATTTATCCAGCCGATATTGTCCCCCCAAGCGTAACCCGAAAGCACACCTTCGGCATTATTTGTAACGCCCGATGTGGACGGGTTTAATTTTATCCAGCCATACAAATCGTTCCACACCGATCCTGTTAGCGCGCTGTCTGTAACATGCACATTGCCTCCGGAATTTCCAAAATTTAGCCAGCCAATTTTTGAACCCCATGCCCATTTTGAAGTGGAATCAATGGTTCCATCAGTCGTGGAAGCAAAAACAGGCATAACCAAAACTATGGTCACGACCATTCCGAGCAACGCTGATAATAATTTTTCTTTTTTCCCCATAAGCGATTCTTCGCTTCCAATCTTTGATATTTATTATAGCACAAAAACACAGCCATTACGCTGTGGATAAGAAAAAAATAAAAATTAACCCCGCAAGACTAATATTTTGTCGTTTTTTCGCACTTGTAAACAAACTTTGATGGCTATTATCTCCCCTTTTTCCGCGACCTGAATCTGTTTATTTTTGGATTCCATTGATTCAACCGTTTGCTGAACAAAGGTTGATTTGCCTTCAATCACAATACCGTCGCCTTTTTTTAATTTTCCGCTTTTTAAAATAATCTCCGCGACGCCAATTTTTCCATAATATTTTGTGACAAACCCAACAAGCGTCTTCTTGATTTTTGACGAATTGTCGGCTTTTTCAAAACTGATTCCCTCTTTGCCCGGCGCGCTGAAATAAAATCCGGTTGAATATCCGCGATTGTAAATGTCATACAAATCTTTACGCCATTTTTCAATTTTTTCTTTTGTGTAAGTTCTGGAAAAATATGAATCAACGGCTTCGCGATAGCATCTTGCCGTGGTTTCAATATATCTCGGATCACGCCTGCGGCCTTCAATTTTAAATGAATCAATTCCCGCTTTAATCAATTCGGGAATATGTTCAATCATCCGCAAATCTTTCGCGCTCATAAAATATTTTCCTTCGGTTGAAATCGCGTTTCCTTCACTGTCTGACAAAATCCATTCTTTCCGGCAAGGCTGGGCGCAGTTGCCGCAATTCGCCGACTTGCCGTATAAATACGATGAAAGCAAACATCTTCCGGAAATTGCCACACACATCGCGCCGTGGACAAAAGTTTCAATTTCAATTTTCACTTTTTTTCTCAATTCTTTAATCTGTTTAAGCGACATTTCTCTGGCTAAAACCACCCGTTTCGCTCCTAAATTAGCGTAAAAATTTGCGGTTCTCCAATTTGAAACATTTGCTTGGGTTGAAATAAAAAAAGGAACTCTGTATTTGCGAGCCAATTCAATGGCGGCCGGATCCCAAACAATGACCGCGTCAATTTTTGCTTTTTTAGCTTTTTGAATCAACTGCTCCGCCTTGGTGAGATTGTTATTATAAATAACCGCGTTGACAGTCAGATACGCTTTGATTCCGTATTTGTGGCACTTTTTTACAAACTTCAGCATGTCGCCGGGTTTTATAGCGTTCGCGTTCGCGCGCAAGCTCAAATCAGATACGCCAAAATAAACAGCATCGGCGTAGTTTTTACATGCCTCCAAACTGGCCCAATCGCGAATCGGGCACATTATTTCCGGCTTCTTGATTTTCATAACGGCTTCAGATTGCTACTTAATTTTAGTCAAAAGCAAAAAAGCCTAACCGCGTTATCTTGAGCGATGGCGAGACTGATGTTTTTTGTTAAAATTATTTCTACGTCCTTGCATAAAACTGCCTCTGGCAACATGAACCGGAGCTCGGCGAGGCGGCAAAACCGGCAAAGCAAGAATTGGGATGGTTTTTTTGATCAAACGTTCAATTTGTTTAATATCTCCGCGCTCCTCTGGAGTCGCGAAAGACACGGCTTTACCAAATTTTTCGGCTCTGCCAGTTCGCCCGATGCGATGAACATAATCTTCCGAGTTGTCCGGCAAATCATAGTTTATAACCAACGAAATATCGCTCACATCTATACCGCGGGAAGCAATATCAGTCGCGACAAGCACGCGAAATTTTCCGGATTTGAATCCTCCCAAAGCCGCCTTTCTTTGGGAAAGAGACTTGTTGGAATGAATTTCCGCGACCGCGTGTCCCATGGCGCGCACATTTGCCGTGATTTTTTTCGCCCCAAATTTTGTGCGGGAAAAAACAAGAACCGTGCCAGTGGTATCGGCTAAAATTTTATCTAAAAGCTGGATTTTTGCCTCTTTTGAAATAATGTATAATTCTTGTTCAACATTTTTCGCGGCAGTTCCAGAAGGCGCGACTTCTATGCGCAAAGGCATTTTCATGTAACGCGCGGCGATTTCAGCGATCGCGTTCGGCATTGTCGCTGAAAACATTAAAGTTTGCCTGTCGCGCGGCGCGGCTCCAAGAATTTGTTTTATGGCCGGCATGAATCCGATGTCAAACATCCTGTCGGCTTCGTCCAAAACAACAATTTTTATATAATCCAAAGAATAATTTTTTTGC
>JBBTQE010000001.1:0-3551 GCA_038065775.1 Patescibacteria group bacterium | reverse complement strand
TCAATCCTACAAGAAGAGCCGCCGCGCCCCACTGCGCCGGCGTAAAAGAAAGATAGCGCACGTCTCCGCCCGGAAAATCCGGAGTCGCGCGTAAGAAGTCCAAAAAAAATCTGAAGATAGCGTAATCGGCGATTGAAATTGCCGCCACCAACCACCAACGAACTTTCACCAATTTTTTAAACAACAAAAGATACATAATAAAAAGAGAAAAACCGAGTAGCGATTCCAAGATTCCCAAATCAAAGCGCGCGCCACCATCATAATTTACGGCAAAAAAGAAATTCGTGAGTTTGCCGGGATGCTGATGGGTGAGAAAACACCCGATTCGACCGATTCCCCATCCAAGCCAAAGCCCAACCGCGGACATGTCAAAATACGGCAAAATTTCTTTCCAAGAAAATTTCCTTTTTTTGCAAAAAAGCCAGATGCCAAAACCGGCTCCAAAAAATCCCCCAAAAGATGACGCTCCCCCATTCCAAAATTTCAAAATCTCTCCCGGGTATAACGTGTAGTAAAACGGATCATAAAAAACAACATGAAAAGCGCGCGCAAAAATTAACGCCCCCACTATCCCCCAAACAGCCATATCAAGAACTACCTCGCCGGACAATAAAAACTTTTTTGCCAAACGATACGCAAATAAAATGCCAGCGACCATTCCCAGCGAAACCATCAGACCCCAAACATGAATGTTCAGAGGGCCGATTGAAATAACATCAAAATGAAAATACGGAATCATTTGCTTATATGCTCTAAGATTTCTTCCGGATTATTTATAACTTTAAAATAACCCGCGTCAATTTTACTGATTGTTTTAAAATTGTTCTGCAATTGGCCAATAAAATCCAACAGCGGCTGCCAAAATTCCTGTCCGTAAAGCAAAGTCGGAATAGGGCTAATTTTTTTTGTTTCCTGCAGGGTAAGTATTTCAAAAAGCTGATGCAAGGTACCGAAGCCGCCCGGGAAAAAAACAAACGCTTCGGATGGAGCCGTAATTATCAATTTACGAACAAACGGAAAATAAAAACCAATTGATTTTGTAATATAATTATTTATACGCTCCCCTTTATCTAACCGAATATTGATGCCGACGCTCGTGCCTCCATTTTCAAAAGCGCCTTTGTTGGCAGCCTCCATAATCCCCGGCCCGCCGCCGGTGATTGTTATGTGATTATTCTGCGCGAGTAATTTTCCTACTTCATACGCGGCGGCATAATATGATGACCCAGGAAGCAGACTCTTGGTGCCAAGAATCGTTACGTCGCGTGAAGTTTTTGTCAAAAATTCAAAACCATCCACAAGCTCGGCCATTATTCTAAAAACGCTCCAATCAAGGCCGCCCTGACAATGCGGATTGTTTAAACGCAAATCGCACTCATTTGCCCTGTCCGGCGCGTCTTTTATAAATTCAAAAGCTTCTTTCGCGTTTTCAACAATATGCCAATCCTTTAAATCAGAATCCGAAACTGAATGAACGTGTTCAATAGACCTATTTTTTAAAAAATTAATAACCGGCTGCCAAAATTCCTTGCCAACCAATATAACCGGGACTTTCGGAAAATATCCGAGCTCAATGTTATCCACCACTTCAAAAAATTCATCCAGTGTCCCAAAACCTCCGGGAAAAAAAACAAATGCGTTTGCCGGCGAAGTCAACATCACCTTGCGCGTAAAAAAATAGTAAAAAGCGATTGATTTTTTTACGTATGGATTTGTACGTTGCTCAAATGGAAGCTGAATATTTAGGCCGACAGATTCTCCGCCAGCTTCATATGCTCCGCGATTGGCGGCTTCCATAATTCCAGGGCCTCCGCCGGTGATAGTCGTGAAGCCATTTTTTCCAAGAAGATGCCCTAAATCTTGCGCGATTTTATAATATTTATGATTTGCCGGAAATCTAGCGGAGCCGAGGACAGTAACTTCTTTTTTTAACGAACCTAAAAATTGGTAGCCTTCAACAAACTCCGTAATTATTCTGAAGATTCTCCAACTATCGCGGTAATTCACGGCCTCGCCGGCAGTGACAATTGGCGGTGTGATGACATTTTTTTTTGATTCCGCTTTGACTGAAGATTTTAGCATACAATTAATTTTGTCATTCCGAACATACATGAGGAATCTCTGTCGGTATTATTTGACGAATCGGACAGAGATCCTTCGCTTTGCTCAGGATGACACTTTACTATTTTAAGTTATTCGCAATTTTCAAAATAATTTTTTCTTTAAGACGCGGCCCGGTGATTTGCGCTCCAACCGGCAGGCCTTTTGAATTATTTCCGACCGGAATGGAAATTGCCGGCATGCCGGCGACCGCGGCCGGGCTTACCATTACATCAGCCATATACATCGCGAGCGGGTCATTTTGCTTCTCGCCTATTCCGAACGCGGGAAACGGCGATGTGGGCGTAATCAGCGCGTCAACTTTTTTAAAAACATCGTCAAAGTCATTTTTTATAAGCGTGCGAACTGTCTGCGCTTTTTTGTAATACGCGTCGTAATATCCCGCGGACAAAGCGTAGGTGCCTATCAAAATTCTGCGCTTCACTTCTTCGGGAAACCCCTGCGCCCGCGATTGCGCGTATAAATCATAAAGGTCTTTGCCATTCGCGCGCGCACCATATCTAATCCCGTCCAAACGGCCGAGGTTTGAGCTGTCCTCGCTCGGCACTATTATATAGTATACAGCAATTGAATATTTTGTGTGAGGCAAACTGACTTCTTCAACTTCACAGCCCAATTTTTTTAATTTATCAATTTGTTTTTCGGTAATTTCTTTTACTTCGTCATCAAGCCCTTCCAAATCATAATACTCTTTTGGAATCCCGATTTTCATTCCTTTTATTTTTTCCTCAATCCCATCCAAATAATCAGGAACCGCGTCAGGCACCGTGGTGGCGTCCAAAGGATCGTTGCCGGCGATTTCTCGCATCACAATCGCCATATCTTCAACCGTTTTTGTCATTGGGCCGACTGTGTCAAGCGAAGAACCCATTGGCATAATGCCGTGGCGAGAATTTCGGCCATAGCTTGGACGCAGACCAACCACCCCGCAAAAACTGGCCGGCTGACGAATTGACCCGCCCGTATCCTCGGCGATTGAATAGATGCACATATTATCCGCCACAGCCGCGGCCGAACCGCCCGAAGATCCGCCCGCGACTTTTGATGTGTCGCGCGGATTGCGAACTGGTCCGTACATGCTATTTTCATTGCTTGCTCCATGGCCAAACGCGTCGCAATTATTTTTTCCAATTAAAACACCGCCCTGTTTTCGGATTTTTGAAATTACAGTCGCGTCAAACGGCGGAATATAATTATCCAAAATTTTTGCCGAACCGGTTGAACGAACGCCCGCTGTGCATATAGCGTCTTTTACGGCAAACGGAATACCAGTAAGCGGGCTCGCAGAACCCTCTTTGATTAAACCGTCGGCAATTTTCGCCTCTTCAAGAGCTGACTCTTCGCAAACAGTTAAAAATGCGTTAATTACTTTATTGCGCTCTTTGATTTTTTTTAAGCAGGCCTGTGTAATTTCAACCGAAGAAAATTTG